>DAIRDK010000150.1:0-3937 GCA_036796175.1 Bacteroidales bacterium
GAGCATGAGGGGAACCATGATCCTGCCGAAGATAAAGCCCCCGTCGTTCCCCAGCACGCCCGCCGATGACATGCAAATGAACCGCTTCACGCCGCACTCTTTCATGGCCTTCATGATGTTGGCCGTCCCGTCGGACAGGATGCTATTTTTTTTGCGTTCCCTGGTGCCGAGGGTCGACATGACCACATCCTGCCCCAGGATGGCTTCCTTTACCTGACTGGGATCAAGGATATTGCCTTCCATGATCCGGAGATTACGGTGTGTAATGGGCATGGACTCCGCCCTGCGCGCGAAGGCAGTAACGGAATGTCCTTTTTCAAGCGCCTGGTAAACAAGCAAAAGCCCTGTTTTTCCATTGGCTCCAAACACCGTGATCTTCATGTGGCCGGATTTTTCGACCAAGTTACAATTTTTTTACCTTTAGCGAAAAATTGGCCGTGTCCGATTCCCCGCTTTTCCAAAGGAAACCCTTCTTCCAGATCCTGAAGGATACCGATACAGGAAGTGCGGAGACCCGGGGACTGAAACGGAGCCTGAATGTGTTCGATCTCACTGGGCTCGGGATCGCGGCCGTGATCGGGGCCGGGATCTTCAGCACCATCGGCACTGCGGCCGTCAGCGGAGGCCCGGCGGTTTCCCTGCTTTTTCTCTTTACGGCCGTCGCGTGCGCTTTCTCAGCCCTTTGCTATGCCCAGTTCGCTTCGGTCATTCCCGTCAGCGGCAGCGCCTATACTTACGCTTATGCAAGCTTTGGCGAACTGGTCGCCTGGATCATCGGCTGGGACCTGATCATGGAATATGCCATCGGGAATATCGCTGTGGCCATTTCCTGGTCCGACTATTTCACCGGGCTGACCGGAGGGCTGGGCCTTCCTATCCCCGACTACCTGACGGTGGATTACCTGACCGCCGCCAGAGGATACAAAGAAGCACTTCGGCAGATGGCGGCGGGAACCTCGCTCGCCGATCTCAACGGCCCGGTCAGGGAGGCCTTCACCGCCTGGATCTCGGCTCCCCATGTCGCGGGCCTGCGCATCATTGCCGACATCCCTGCTTTCTGCGTCGTCGTGTTCATTACCGTCCTGGTGTACATCGGCATCTACGAGACCAAAGTCGCTGCCAATACCATGGTGCTGCTCAAGATCATCACGCTGATGGTGGTGATCTCCGTCGGGGCCTTCTACATCGATCCGAAAAACTGGTCGCCCTTCGCTCCCCATGGCCTGACCGGCGTACTTAAAGGGGTCTCCGGCGTATTCTTCGCCTACATCGGGTTTGACGCAATCTCAACAACCGCCGAAGAGTGCCGGAATCCGAAAAAGGATCTGCCCCGCTCGATCATCTTCGCTTTATTGATCACAACCGTTCTTTATATCCTCATCAGCCTGGTCCTCACCGGCATGGTGCACTACAGCGAGCTCGCAGTCGGCGATCCGCTCGCCTATGCCTTCCAGCAACTGCACCTGACAAAACTGTCCGGCATCATCGCCGTGAGCGCCGTGATCGCCATGGCCGGCGTATTGCTGGTCTTCCAGGTGGGACAACCCCGCATCTGGATGAGCATGAGCCGTGACGGCCTGCTTCCAAAGGCCTTCTCAAACATCCACAAGCGGTTCAGAACCCCTGCCTTTGCAACGGTCATTACCGGCATCGTGGTAGCCGTTCCGTCGCTGTTCATGAACCTCACCGAGGTGACTGACCTGTGCAGCATCGGGACCCTGTTTGCCTTTGTGCTGGTGTCCGGGGGCGTCCTGATCCTCGACCGCCGCTCAAACCAGCCGGAAACCTCGTTCTCCAAGGGGTTCCGCGTACCTTACCTGAACAGCCGGTACCTGCTGCCGGTGATCTGGATACTGGTATTGATCGTTTGGTATTATATGCATGATCCGGATACCGGATACCGGATACCGGATGCCAGCCAACCAGACAGGGATGCCGGATGGATATTCAGCATCCATGATTTACCGATCCTCCTGTTCGGTCTGGTGGCGCTGGTCCTGACGGTTGCCGCTGTGTGGAAAAAACTTTCGCTGATCCCGGTGCTTGGCTTGTTAACGAACCTGTACCTGATGGCGCACCTGGGCATCACCAACTGGATGCGGTTCGGGATCTGGCTGGTCATCGGCCTGGTGATCTACTTTGGGTACAGCATGCGCAGGAGTAAACTCAGGAAAAATCATCAATAATTTACTTCCATGTCAGTCACCACGATCATCGTTATCATCCTGGCCGGGATCCTGGTCGGGTTCATCAACACCCTGTCGGGCGGGGGCTCGGTGATCAGCTTGTCGTTGCTGCTGATCCTCGGACTGCCTGCGAACATTGCCAACGGGACGAACCGGATCAGCATCTTTTTCCAGACGTTCTCCTCGGTCTCCAGCTTTACAAAGCAAAAGATGTTTGACTCGCTGAAGCCGGTCTGGCTGGGCATCCCTGCTACGATCGGTTCGGTGCTGGGGGCCTGGACTGCGGTTGACGTAAACGAGCGGGTCATCGAGATCGCCATGGCCGTAGCGATGGTGATCATGACCTTTTTCCTGTTCTACAAGCCCGACAAATGGCTGAAAGAAAACCCGGCCCTGCTCTCAGGACCGATCCGCTGGTGGCAGCTGGTCATTTTTTTCTGTGTCGGTTTCTATGGCGGATTCATCCAGGTCGGTGTGGGGTACTTCCTGCTCATGTCGCTGGTGTTGGGCGTCGGATACGACCTGGTGAAAGCCAATGCCGTGAAGAACCTGATCGTGTTCCTGTATGCCATCTTTGCGCTGCTGGTGTTCATCATCGACGGACAGGTCAATTACCTGTACGGCCTGATCCTGTCTGCCGGAAGCGTCATCGGCGCCCTGATCGCATCATACCTCGCCGTCAAGAAAGGCGCCGGATTCATCCGTGCGGTCATCCTGGCCTCCGTGATCCTCACGATACTCCAGATCACCGGGCTCGTTAATTTTACTAAAATCATAACAAGCATCTTATAATCATTTATTATGAACAGGTTTTTGATCCTCCTGGCCTTTATTTCAACCGTAGCGTTCACCTATGCCCAACCGCTCATCCTCTCGCCACCTCAGCAGCTGACTCACTGGACCCTCGTCATCCATGGCGGCGCAGGCGGTTCGTTCACCGAAAAAATGCCCCCGGAAACCGAGCGAATGTACCGCGACTCACTCCAGGCGGCGCTTAGCATCGGGGCAGGCGTTCTGGCTTCCGGAGGCAGCAGCATGGATGCCGTGGAGGCCGTGATCCGGTTCATGGAGGATTGCCCGGTCTTCAATGCCGGCCGCGGGGCGGTGTATAATGCCGACGGGTTCGCCGAGCTCGATGCTTCGTTCATGGACGGAAAAACAGGCCTTGCAGGAGCCGTGGCCGGCGTAAAGACCATCCGCCACCCCGTCTCCGCAGCCCGGAAGGTGATGGAACAAACACGCCACGTCCTGCTCATGGGAACCGGTGCTGAGGATTTCGCGGCTGCCCAGGGACTCGAGATCGTCGATCCCTCCTTCTTCCGTACGCCCGATACCGACTCAGCCTACCGGAAAGCGCTGCGGAAGAAACAGCTGGAGTCGCAGAACAAGAACGGCACCGTGGGTTGCGTGGCACTCGACGGGTACGGGAACCTGGCCGCAGGGACCTCCACCGGAGGCATGATGATGAAGATGCGAGGACGTGTCGGCGACTCCCCCATCATCGGCGCAGGGACATACGCCGACAATAACACCTGCGCGGTATCCTGCACCGGCACCGGCGAGTACTTCATCCGGAATGCCGTGGCATATGATATCACCGCCCTCATGAAATACAGGAATATGACGGTGAAGGATGCCGCGGATTACGTGATCATGGAGAAGCTGAAGCAACAGGGTGGCGGAGGCGGACTGATCGCGGTGGATAAAGACGGGAATATCGCGATGCCGTTCAATACGGCAATGATGTTCAG
>DAIRDK010000150.1:4037-6915 GCA_036796175.1 Bacteroidales bacterium
CGGGGAGAGGAGAAGGAACCAGGCGAAAAATGAGATCCTGGCGGTGGAGAAGGAGTTCCAGCAGATGGTCAGGGACAAGGGGGTCAAAGAAGCATTCCTCTGGTTTGCGGATGAAGACGCGACACTCATCCGCGGGGGCAAGCTGATCACCGGAAAGAACAAGATCAGGGAGTATTTCGACCACTCTTCAGGGGCAAAACTCGAACTCTTCTGGAAACCCGATTTCGTGGATGTCTCTTCGTCAGGCGACCTGGGATACACCTATGGAAAATACACGTATGTCATAACGGACAGCACCGGTACGCGCAAAGAAGGACAGGGGATCTTCCACACGATCTGGAAACGTCAGCCTGACGGCACCTGGAAATATGTCTGGGATTGAGCTCAGAACATCTCGATCAGAAACAACACGGCAAAGGTCACCGACAGGGCCAGTTTCATGAACGTGCCCGCCAGGAAGCCCAGGAATGAACCGATCGCAGCCCGGAACGCCTGTGTATTCCCCGATCCCGCCGTCATCTCCCCGATCAGCGCACCGACGAATGGCCCGATGATCATGCCGGCAGGGGGCAGGAAAAAGATCCCGATGATCAGCCCAATGGTGGCTCCCCACATTCCTCGTGAGGTCCCGCCGAAATATTTTGTGCCGTAAACCGGAATGACATAATCCAATATCACCACCAGGCCCGTAACGAGTCCCCAGACGACCAGGAAGGTCGTGCTGAAGTCGTGCCCGGAGGTGAAATGGAGCAGCAGCAGTCCGGCGTACCCGAGCGGCGGACCGGGCAATACCGGCAGCACGCTGCCGGCAATGCCAAGCAGGATCAGGATCGATGCCGCGATGATAAGGAAAGTATCCATTTGCCCGCAAAGGTACGTCCGAAATCTGCCAATGGTTATCTTTGTTCCCGCATCATGAAAAAAATATCCGGTAACTCCGGCCTTCCCGATATAGCCATCACCGGTACTGCTTTACTGGCACTGGTCCTGTTCAAGATCCCGCACCTGTCGCTGCCCTGCTTCTGGGATGAGGCCTGGTCGTACCTGCCGGCCATCCTGAAGATGGCAGAAACCACACCTTCCCTCCTGCCCGACCCCTCTGCCACAGATCTCTTTCGTGGACATCCGCTGCTCTTTTATGCGGCTGCAGCCCTCTGGATCAAGATCTTCGGCCATTCTTTCGTGGCCATGAGGATCTTTCCACTGCTCGTCTCCATGGGGCTGCTTGTTGTATTTTACCTGTTCTCAAAACGGTATTTCGGCCGGAAGATCGCGGTGATAGCCATGCTGTTCCTGCTGATCCAGGCCGTTTTCCTGGCTCAATCCTCCATGCTGCTGCCGGAAACGGGACTGGCGCTGCTGAACCTGCTGGCAATCGGGGCATTTTTGTCGGGCAAACGGGGGGCATATGTCATCTGGAGTATCCTGCTTGTCCTGACTAAAGAGAGCGGACTCGTCCTGCCGCTGGCCTGCCTGGCCCTTCATTTTGCAGAACCCTTGTGGAACCGGGGAAAGCATTTCGGGACAAGCCTGATCCCACGGTCGGGGTATCTTTGGATCCCCCTGCTGGTTGCCGGGTCGTTCCTGATCGTGCAGAAAGCCATCATGGGCTGGTTCTTCTTCCCTGAACACATCGGGCTGCTCCGGTTCAGCATCACGTCGGTGATCCAGCGGCTGGGCGGGTATGCTTCTTTCCTGTTCATCGGTTTCGGACGGAACCTGCTGACATTAACCGCCGCCGCCTCCCTGATTTACCTGGTCATCCGGAAAGCCAGGTTCTCCTCCGAAGAGATCCGGGTCATCATCCCATTGACCGCTTTCCTGGCGGCCTACCTTCTTTTTCTTTCGCTGAATTTCTATTCGCCCCGCTACCTGCTGTCCATCCTCCCGGCGTTCCTCCTGCTTTGCCTGGTGCTGATCAGCAAAGCTACAGCCCAATGGCCTGTTGCCGGTTATTTCATCCTCTTCGTCGTGACCGGGAATAATTTATGGTTTACGTTGGACCGTCGGACCGATTCCGATCACAACCTGGGCTTTGCAGATGCCGTGGAAGTGCACCGGCAGGCGGTCCTTTACTGCGATCAACAAAATTGGCAGGATCGCCCCCTCGCCACTCACTTCCTCATGAGGTATTACCTGGAACATCCATCGGCAGGCTATGTGACCGCGGGAAGGGAATTCCTGAACGTATCCCCCGGTATCAGCGACTCCACGCAGGTAGCGGTGATCTCGTCCACGGAGTTCACAAAGGATTTCCAGGCCCGGATTGATAGCAGCCATTTCCTGCCGGTCAGGCGATTCGAAAAACGGAACGCCTGGGCCGTGATCTATGGGAAACCCAGATAATTTTTTATCTTTGGGTTGACCAACCGGGGAATACTTTCATGCCAGGACAGAGGAAAAATGCCGCTTTCCTTCTTTTAATCGTACTTCTTGCTTTCAGTTCCTGTGTGGACAGGGAGATCCGGAATTACCGCAAGTCATTATCCGACGGCCGGTACGACAGTGAATTCCCTTCTGCCAATGCATCAGACGAGATCGGGACCATTGCGAACTCCGTGAAAAAGGTTTACAGCGTTTCGTATTATACGACCTGGCAGTTCGAGAGAAAATCACAGGTCATGCGTTTTCACATACTCTCCGGGCTTTACACAAAAATGGCTGTGGGAACCATTTCCACCCAGGAGTCGGTGTCGGGAAGCGCCACCTTGATCAAAACCGATGGCGGGAAGATCGCTTTACTTACCTGCGAGCATGTCGTGCACGCACCGGATACGCTCATCACCTTGTATGATCCGGTGGAAGGCGACCAGTCCTCGTATATCCGGAGCATTTCCGTTAAAAGCAAACAGGAAAACTGGGTCCGCGATCTCGGAGA
>DAIRDK010000151.1:0-6914 GCA_036796175.1 Bacteroidales bacterium
CCGCATATTACCGGCAAATGTTAAATACCGGTACTGCTGTTTCGAACTACCAGGCCTCCAAGAATTTCGGTATCTATGTGCGCTGTCTGAAAGACTAATTGGCTTTCTCGCTCCCATTCCCCAGGAACGGGAACGGGAAAAACTCCGGTGTCTTTCTGCAGTACTTTTCGTATTCATCCCCGAATATCCTGTGCATCTCATCACATTCCTGACTGATGCAGATCCTGAACATGACATATCCCACCACACTGGTTGTAAGCACCAGCCAGGAGTTCATTATAAGTGCAATGGATGGGATCACGAACATGATCATGGACAAGTACAGGGGATTCCGGCAAAGCGCATAGGGTCCGGTCGTGAGAAGCCGGGGTTCGTTCTTCAAACTGACGATCATCTTCCCTGAAATCATCCAGAGCAACAACCCGGCAACCAGGATTACAATGCCTATGATCAGTAACCACCAAGGTTGCGGATGTGCGAACCAGAAACACTGTGGCCAGATGATGGTGATGATTATGGTAACTGCAAGCCAGGGCAGGATGATCCGGCCCATCTTTGGCCCAATCCCAAACAGATTCAGTTTTGCCATTATTGGATTCTCTGCAGCTTCAAAATTATGCATTTATCAGCTCATCATGGAATCGAAATCTGGTTATAGCCCTGTTTTCCCGGCATAATCACCATTCCCGCATGGAACCATTTCTTCAATTCCTCTTTCTTCATTCTCACCCCCTGGCAAACGACCAGGATATCAGCATGAAGCGGGATCCCTGGGACTCCCTTGAGTTCCTGGTTCAGAAGAACGATGCGCTTGCCGCAAAAATGCAGGTAATTCCCATGACGGGTGAGAAAGTCAGGGGCATTTTGAAAGGCAGTATCTCCCATATCCGGCTTGAGATAACCTGAAAAATGATGCACAACCCCGTTTGATGCCCATTGGTTTACCAGGGCAGTTTTTAGGTAATCGTCGGGTGGCTTGAACGGATCCTGCATGATAAGGAAATGGCGGTCGCCAAGGTGAAAGTCAATATTCGTTGTTTTGCCATGATACACCAGGATCTCCGTTCTTACGTTATTCGATACCCGCCGAACGAGCCGGGAAGCAGAAACCAGAATGAGGGCGGACAGGAACAGGAACAGCCATATCTTCTTTTTCTTCAGAAAGTATAAAAAGAAAAACAGGATCAAGGCATACAGCAAAAACAGATCAGGCAACGTCAGGAATATCCCCCGGGTGACCGAGCCGGGGAGAGAGTCGATCATGCGCACGACCTGGTTCAGCAGCCAGACCATCAGTGAAAGCGCTTTCCCGGTGAGCGGGCCCAGCCAGGGCACGGAACCCAGGGCAAGGAGCAGGATCCCGGTGTAGATGATCAGGCTGGACAGGGGGACCGCCAGCAGGTTGGTCAGGAGGAAATAATTGGGGAACTGGTGAAATACATACAGCCCCAACGGAAAGGTAGCGAGCTGGGCTGCGATGGAAACGGCAACCAGCGACCAGACCTTGTCGGGGAACCAGCGGGAGGTGACGTACAGATCATAAACCGGCTTGTACAGCAGAACGATCCCGGCCACGGCCAGGTAGGAGAACTGGCAACCCACATCCAGGACCAGGAAAGGATCTGAAATGAGGATCAGGAACAGCGAAGCCGCCAGAATGTTCAGGATCTCCGGCTGCCGTTTCAGGCTTTTCCCGAGGATGATCATGCCCAGCATGATGGCGGCTCGTTGCACAGGTGGCGACAGGCCTGTGATCACTGCATAAGCCCAGATGCTGACGATCATCACAGCCGTTTTGATCCACGTTGTCCAGGGTCTCTGACGATAGCGTCTGCCCGCCAGTCCGATCATGAATTCCAGGAAGAGGTAAATCACCCCGACATGCATCCCGGATACGGACAGGATATGCATGGCCCCGGAGGATGAGTAATCCTGGAGCAGGTCTTTGTCGATTTCAGAAACATACCCAAGCAGCAAGGCCCCGGCTACGGCGAACTCCTCCCCGGTCACCTGGTTTTCATGGAGGATGGTTAACAAGCGGTCACGTATTTCCCCGGCAGCCCGCCGCACTGAAAAACCGCTCGGCCCGGACAGGAACCTCCATTTGGCCTGTGTAACATAGACCTGGGAACGGATCCCTTGCCGGCCATAGTACTTTCGCATATCGAACGCTCCGGGAGTAACCGGTCCGGGCAGCATGGAAGGCTTTCCCGAGAACACGACCAGGTCTCCCGTCCGAAGCATGACAACTTCCGGAGCAAGCTGCATATAAAGGAGGGAGCGGCCCTCACCGCGGGTCAATCGGCCAAAGGAATCGCAGGCGAAGATCTCTGCAGTCATTCTGACCGTCTTCTTCCGGACTGCGGGCTGTCCGGAGATCTCAGCAAGATAGATGCCTTCCCGGGCTGGTACGCTCTGCTCATCCCCGCTGAAATCCTGCGGCAGGTAGTCGAGGGTGTACTGGTTGCCGAGCAACACGAACAGGGCCATGATGAGCACACCCCGGATCCACCGGAGACGATACCCGGATAAGTACCCTGGAAACCCGGCCAATGCCACCACTGCCCCCAGCAATGCAGCCGGCCATACCCAGGAGAGACGAATTTCCATGACATGCAGGACGGCAGAAAAAATGCCGGCTGCGAAAGCGGCGATAAGCCGGATCAGCGGGTAAGGCCTCCAGGGGTTCATCAGTTGTTATCTGATAACCCTTAATCCGGAAAAGCGGCAAAAGGTAATGCGTTATTGGCGACAATATTTTTCAACGTAGGCACCGGCCTTCGCCGAACCCAGTTCCATGGCCCTGTTCCAGTCCTCGCAGGCGCCCTTGCGATCGTCGAGGTACTGCCGGGACACTCCCCTGCCGGTCCAGGCTTCGGCATCGGATGAATCGGCCCGGATCAGGTACTCGTAATCACGACGGGCATCGTCATACAAGGCCAGGTGAAGGCGTGCCAGCGCCCGGTTCTGCCGGGCCTCCGGATTTCCCGGGTCCAGGGAGAGGGCCTTGTCAAGGTCCAGCAATGCCTCTTCATATAGTCCCTGGGTCGCTTTTAATGCCCCTCGGGTGGCAACATACTGCGGCTGGCCGGGATCCAGTTTTAGGGCTTCATTCAGGTCGGTCAGTGCCGCCCCATACATTTTTTCGTTGAACCTGGCCAATCCCCGGTTATAGTAAGCTTCCGTCAAATCCGGCTGATACTGGATCGCACGCGTAAAATCCATGATCGCCTGCATCATCTCTTTCTTTTGCATCCATACCAGGCCCCGGTTCAGGAAGGCTAAGGCGTAATCTGCCTTGGCCGAAATGGCTTTGGAATAATCCTGTATCGCCCCATCCAGGTCATTAAGTCTCTCCTTTGCCTGCGCCCTGGCAAACCAGGGTTCGGGGTATCCCGGCTTCAGACGGATGGCGTGGGTCAGGTCGTTTGCGGCCGCCTGGTAATCCATTACCTGATATTGAACGAGCCCCCTGTTATACCACGCTTCCGCTTTCAGGCTGTCGGCTGCAATGGCCAGGTTAAAATTCTTCAGGGCATCCGGATAGTTCCCGATCTTCGCCATCAGCACCCCATGCCTGACATAATACCGGGCCGAATCCTGGCCGGATCCGATCAGGCATGTGAACAGGAAAAGCAGAGAAAGAATGATCCGCAGGTTCATGGGATGCGGAGAACCCGCCTATTTGCAGTTTTTGATGATCAGGTCGCGTGAGGTCTGGAGTCCCAGTGAATAGGCCGTTTGCCAGTCCTGGCAGGCGCCGTCGAGGTTTCCCAGCTTTTGCCGGACCCGGCCGCGGTTGTCATAGGCATCTGCATACATCGGGTTGAGTTCGATGGCTTTGTTGAGATCGGTCAGAGCCGATTCGAAATCCCCCAGCATCATGTGAGCGGCTGCGCGGTTATTATAGGATGAGGGATTGGCGGGTTTAAGCGCGATGGCCCTGTCGTAATCCTGAACCGCGCCCTTGAAGTCGCGCAGGTAGTGGCGCATCATGCCGCGGTTGGTGTAGATGTCGGGATAGGTGCTGTCGATTTTCACCACCTCATCATAATTTGTCAGGGCCCCGTTGTAATCCTGCCGCATGAAGCAGGCAGCGGCCATGTAATTAAACGCCATGGCATTCTTCTTATCCAGGTCGATATAAGCCTGCAGGTCGGTCTGGGCCCCGCTGTAATCGCTCAGCTGGTACCGGGCGATCCCGCGGCCCAGCAAGGCCAGTCGGTTAGCCGGCGACAGGCGGAGAGCGTCCGTAAAGTCCTGGATCGCCATCGGAAAATTATCCTTCAGCAGATAGGCATATCCCCGTTTCATATAGGTTCCCGTATACTCTTCAAGCGCCAGGGACCGGGAAAAAGTTTCAATCGCTCCTTCGTAATTCCCGGTCTGTGCCATCTTATTCGCTTCGTTGAACAGCTTTTGGGCCTCTGCCTCATTGGGATTCTTCGGACTGGTGCCGCCGGGGACATATTTAAACAGCGTATCGCTGTAATAATTCTGCATTCTCTTTTTCTGCGAATCGGCAGTATCCCTTTTGACCGGGTGTATGGTGATGGTTTTTTGTGCGAACAGAGAGCCGCTAATCATGGCGGCCAACAGGAACATCAGAACCCGGGTTTGTAAAGTTGTACAGCTGAATTTCATAGAATGGTGGTTTGTCATGGATAATAACTTAATTCGCCTGCAAATATTATACCATCAGGCGGGCGGCACGTGCAGAGGCCCCTTTACCTCCCAGGATCTCAGCAAGCCGTGCATAATCAGCCAGGATCCGGCTCCGCTGATCCTCTTCCAGAATATGTTGGAGCTCTGTCGTCAGCCGCCGGGGAGTGAGTTCATGCTGAATCAGTTCCTTAACGGTTTCCCGGTCCATGATGAGGTTCACCAGGGAGATGAACCTGACGTTCACGACCTGCCTGGCGATCCAGAAGGACAATGCGCTCCCCTTGTAACAAACGACCTGTGGAACCCTGAACAGGGCCGTTTCCAGCGTTGCGGTCCCGGAAGTGACGAGTGCCGCCACCGCGATCCGTAGAAGATCATGCGTACGTCCTTCAACCAGTTTCACGTCATAACCCGCTGTCAGCGACCGGTAGAATGATGCGGGAATAGCCGGTGCGGCGCCGATGATGAAGCTGTATTCCGGGAATTCCGGGATCACCTTCAGCATGATCTGCAGGATGGCCGAGATCTCCTGTTCCCGGCTCCCGGGTAACAGGGCGATTACCGGCCTGCCGCCCGAAAGTGCGGTCAGGTCTTCCCCGGTGCCGGAAGCATTTGTGGTTTCATGGTCGATGGCGTCCGGGAGGGGATGGCCGACAAAATCGACTTCATAGCCATATTTCCGGTAGAATTCCTGTTCGAAGGGAAGGATCACGAACATCCGTTCGACGTATCGTTTGATCTTCTTCACGCGCGAAGAGCGCCATGCCCACAGTTGCGGCGAGATGTAGTAGAAGACCCGGAACCCGTGTGCACAGGCAAACCGGGCCATCCTGAGATTGAATCCCGGATAATCGACCAGGATGACCACATCGGGCTTCCAGCTGATCATATCCTTCTCACAAAACCGGAAATTCCGCAGAATGGTCCGGATGTTCAGGGCAACCTCGAGAAAGCCCATGAATGCGAGGTCTCTGTAGTGTTTCACCACCGTGCCCCCGGCCTCCTGCATCAAATCGCCGCCCCAGCAGCGAAATTCGGCCTGCGGATCCTCCGTTTTGAGGGCCCGCATCAGGTTGGATGCATGCAGGTCCCCTGAGGCTTCTCCGGCAATGATATAATATTTCATGGGGTTAGATTGCTTCGGTATTGAGGTCAGACAGGTCCGCTACGGCCCGGGCTGCAGTGAAATCAAAATGGACCGGCACGACCGAGATCATCCCTTTCTCCAATGCAGCTTCATCGGTCTCTTCCCCGTTGCCGATCCGGGCGAACACACCCTTCAGCCAGTAATACGGCCTTCCGCCGGGATCCAGCCGTTCGTCGAAATCTTCAAGCCAGGTGCCATTGGCCTGCCGGCAAACCCGGATCCCCCGGATCTGTTGTCCAGGCCTGGCCGGGATGTTGACATTGAGCCCGACCCCGTCCGGCAGTCCCTTCCCCGCGACACGCCGGATGATCTTCTCCACGAAGGGAAGCGAAGGCCCGAAATCGGCCTCCCAGCTGTAATCGCAAAGCGAGAACCCGATGGATGGCACGCCGGCCATGGCGCCTTCGAAAACGGCAGCCATGGTGCCGGAATACATGATGTTGATGGATGCGTTCGAACCGTGATTGATGCCTGACAGCAGCAGGTCGGGACGACGCTTCATCACCACTTTGTACGCAAGTTTCACACAGTCGGCCGGGGTTCCGCTACAGCTGTACTCTTCGTAATCCGCTTCCCGGGACAGGAGATTGAGGCGAAGGGGATTGTTGATGGTGACGGCATGCGCCGTTCCGGACTGGGGCCTGTCGGGAGCGACTACGACAACGCGTCCCATCGGGAGTGCGATGCCGATCAGGGCGCGAATCCCGGGGGCGGTCACGCCGTCGTCATTGCATATCAGGATCAGGGGCTTTTGCTGCATGGAGTTGACCTCGCAGCAAAGTTAGGAATTATTCAGACAGAAATCGAGCAGCTCCTCGTAGAGCTCCTTCACGGGCAGGCCCATGACGTTGAAATAAGAGCCTTCGATCTTGTTGATACCGATATATCCGATCCACTCCTGCACCCCATAACTGCCGGCTTTGTCGAACGGCCTGTAAGTATCAATGTAATACCTGATCTCATCGTCCGAAAGCTCCTTGAAATAAACGGAAGAGGTCACATGGAACGTCCGCATGCCATGAACTGATTTGAGCGTGACCGCAGTGATGACGTCGTGCCGGCGGCCTGAAAGTTTACGGAGCATTTCGGCGGCCTCATCAGG
>DAIRDK010000152.1:0-6913 GCA_036796175.1 Bacteroidales bacterium
CATTATCGCGGGAACAGCAGAGACAAACAGGGGACCCTTTGACCTGGCGGAAGCCGAGTCAGAGCTCACGGCAGGATACCATACCGAGTACTCGGGTATCAAGTTTGCATTTTTCTTCCTGGCCGAGTACATGAACATGTTCATCGTGGCCTCCATCGCCGCCACTGTGTTCCTGGGCGGCTGGATGCCATTCCATATCGGCGGATGGGAAGGATTTAACAACGTCATGGACTATATCCCGCCTTTCATCTGGTACATCGGCAAAACGGCCTTCGTGATCTGGCTGATGATGTGGTTCAAGTGGACCTTCCCGAGGTTAAGGATCGACCAGCTGCTGACGCTGGAATGGAAGTACCTGCTTCCGATCAACCTGGTGAACATCCTGATCATGGCACTTGTAGTATTAATGGGTTGGCATTTTTAATCGACTATGAACAGTTTCACGAAATATTTTACCGACCTGTTCAGCGGTGTCAAGTCACTGCTGACAGGGATGAGCGTCACGGGGAAGTATTTTTTCAGCCCGTGGGAGATCGTAACGCAGCAGTATCCTGAGAACCGGAAGAAACTGGAGATGTTCGACCGGTTCAAGGGCGAAGTGATCATGCCGCACAACGAGCATAACGAACACCGGTGCACCGGCTGCGGGATCTGCGAGACCAACTGCCCCAACGGTTCCATCGAGATCATCCCGAAACGGATCGAAACGCCGGAAGGGAAGAAGGTCCGGATCATCGACCAGCACATCTACCACCTCTCGATGTGCACCTTTTGCGGCCTCTGCATCAAGACCTGTCCTTCCAATGCCCTGGCCTGGGGACAGGAGTTTGAGCATGCCGTGTTCGACCGTTCGAAACTGACGAAGATTCTGAATAAACCGGGTTCAACCATTACTAAAGGCATTGAAGAATGACGAGCAACCAATTCATGTTCTTTCTCTTCGCGGCCGTCATCATCGTCTTCTCCATCCTGACGGTGACGAGCCGGAGGATCCTGCGTGCAGCCACATTCCTGCTGTTCGTCCTCGTTTCCACGGCAGGTCTCTATTTCCTGCTCAGGTATAATTTTCTGGCAGCCATCCAGCTGACGCTTTATGCGGGCGGTATCGTGGTCCTGATCATCTTTTCGATCCTCCTCACGAGCCATATTGGTGAAAAACTGCCTGCCCCGGGCTGGAGGAAAGCCTTGCCGGCCGCCATCGTAGCTGCATTCGGCGCCCTGATGACCATCCTCGTGGTGGTGCAGAACAATTTCCAGGGAACGGCCCAAAACGCCGAACGCACCAACGTGAAACTCATCGGCGAAAGCCTCCTCAGCACGGAAAAATACGGCTATGCCCTGCCCTTTGAAGTGATCAGCATCCTCCTGCTGGCGGCCATGGTCGGTGCCATCATCCTGGCTAAGAAACGTAAAGATTAATCCTAATACGCAACTGTATGTTCGAAGGTGTTCCCTTAACATGGTTCCTGGTCGTCGCCACGATCATGTTTTTCGTGGGTATCTACGGCTTCCTGGTCAGGAAGAACCTGATCACCATGCTTATGTCCATCGAATTGATCCTGAATTCCGTATGCATCAATTTCGTGGCATTCAACAAGATTCTCTATCCCGACCGGCTGGAGGGGATGTTCTTCACGATCTTCATCATCGCCGTGGCCGCTGCCGAAGCATCGGTGGCCATCGCCATCATCATCAACATTTACAGGCGGCTGGTGAACATCAATGTGGAAGAGATGAACGAGATGAAATATTAACCGTGTTAACCGTAAACTAGTCATATGTTCGATTTCACTTACACCGTCTGGATCCTGCTGATCCCGATGATCATGTTCCTTCTCATTGGGTTCTTCGGGCATAAGTTCAAGCCGATCGTCTCCGGCGTGCTGGGCACGGCCGGGCTCGGCATTTCGTTCTTGCTTTCCTGGTTCACGGCATACAAATACTTTTTCGTGGTCGGGAAATCGGGCGACGTGTTCCAGCAGATCATCGGGTACAATGTCGTCTGGCTCCGGTTCACCGAGAAGCTGCATATCGACTTAGGCGTCCTGCTGGATCCCATTTCCGTCATGATGCTGCTGGTCATCACGACCGTCTCCTTCATGGTGCATATTTATTCCATCGGGTATATGAAAGACGAACGGGGCTATCACCGCTTCTTCTCGTTCCTGTCGTGCTCCAGTTTCTCGATGCTCGGCCTGGTGGTCGCGACCAATATCTTCCAGATGTACATTTTCTGGGAACTGGTCGGCGTTTCTTCTTACCTGCTGATCGGTTTCTATTACGAACGACTATCGGCCGTAGCCGCCTCCAAGAAAGCCTTTATCGTCACCCGGTTTGCCGACTTCGGTTTTCTCGTCGGGATCCTGCTGCTGTCCTATTTCACCGGCACATTCGATTTCATCACCCTCACGAGCCCGTCTGGTCCTGCCATCGGCACACCACCCGCGGCTACGTTCCTCGGCATGTCGATCATGACCTGGTCGATGATCTTTGTCTTCATGGGGGGTGCCGGGAAGTCAGCCATGTTCCCGCTGCATATCTGGCTGCCCGACGCGATGGAAGGTCCGACGCCGGTATCGGCCCTGATCCATGCCGCGACAATGGTCGTGGCGGGCGTCTACCTGGTGGCCCGTCTCTTTCCGATCTTTACGGCCGAACCGACCTCCCTCGCCGTAGTTGCGTGGGTCGGTGCGTTCTCGTCGCTCTTTGCCGCGGTGATCGCCTGCACGCAATTTGATATCAAGCGTGTCCTGGCTTATTCCACCATGTCGCAAATCGGCATGATGATGACGGGCCTGGGAGTATCCGGCTACGGCGGTCACGATGGACTCGGCTACATGGCCTCCATGTTTCACCTCTTCAATCACGCGTTCTTCAAGGCCCTCCTCTTTCTCGCCGCCGGGGCCATCATCCATGCCGTTCACAGCAATTACATGTACGACATGGGCAGGCTGCGCAAGCACCTGCCGGTCACCCATGCCACGTTCCTCATCGCCTGCCTGGCCATCGCCGGGATCCCGCCGTTGTCCGGCTTCTTCAGCAAGGACGAGATCATGGCGGCTTCCCTGCACCACAACATCCCGATCTATATCATCATGAGCCTTGTTTCCGGGCTCACGGCCTTTTACATGTTCAGGCTTTACTACAGTATTTTCTGGGGCAAGGAGATCCATTATCACCATACCCCGCATGAGGCCCCGAAGGTCATGACCATCCCCCTGATGTTCCTGGCATTGGGTGCGGTTGTCGCCGGGTTCATCCCCTTCTCCGATTTCATCTCTCCCGACCGGATGCCCTTTGAGTCTCATCTCGAAGCGGGTATTGCGATCCCGGCCGTACTGGTCGCTCTGATCGGCATCGGGCTGGCCACCCTCATGTACTTCAAAGAAACCGCCATACCCGACAAGGTAGCTGCATCGCTCAAGGGATTCTACCGCGCTGCCTACCGGAAATTCTACGTGGATGAGCTCTACCTGTTTATTACCAAGAAGATCATCTTCAATCGCATATCCAAACCGGTCGCATGGTTTGACCGGCATATCGTCGACGGTACCATGAACGGTTTTTCGTATGTGACCAACCAGGTTTCGGACCGGATCAAAGGGTTTCAGTCAGGCCAGCTTCAGCAGTATGCTTTGGCCTTCGTTTCCGGCGCCGTTGTCCTGGCTCTCATCTTCATCTATTTTTGGACCAATTAAACTGTTGAACGCATGAATATCCTGCTTCTCTTCATCCTCATCCCGCTGCTGACCATCATCGGGATCCTGTTCACGAAAACCCAGAGTCAGACCCGTTGGGTGGCAGCCATCGGCATGGGATTCCAGCTGCTCACCGCCGCCATCCTGATCTACCTCTTCCTGGCGGAACGGAGCGCGGGCAACACAGCCGAGATGCTGTTCACCAGCAACTGGGTCTGGTTCGAGAGCCTCAACATCCGGTTCAGCATCGGGGTTGACGGCATTTCCGTCGCCATGATCGGTCTGACTTCGATCGTCATCTTCGCCGGGATCTTCGCTTCCTGGGAGATGGAAGACCTGAGCAGGGAGTTCTTCACGTTCCTGATCCTGCTCTCCAGCGGGGTGTTCGGTTTCTTCATTTCGATCGACCTGTTTACGATGTTCCTGTTCTACGAGGTGGCCGTGATCCCGATGTACCTGCTGATCGGCATCTGGGGGAGCGGTCCCCGTGAGTACTCGGCCATGAAGCTGACCCTCATGCTGATGGGTGGTTCGGCACTGATCGTGCCCGGCCTGCTCGGGCTCTATTTCTACTCGAATTCCGCCGGCGGCCCGCTTTCGTTCGAGATCCTGGAGATCGCCAAGGCGAATATTCCCATCGAGGCCCAGCGCCTGTTCTTCCCGCTCCTGTTTGTCGGGTTCGGCGTTCTCGGCGCTCTTTTCCCGTTTCACACCTGGTCGCCTGACGGTCATGCTTCCGCACCCACGGCCGTATCCATGCTCCACGCAGGCGTTCTCATGAAACTCGGAGGTTACGGCTGCTTCAGGGTCGCCGTGTTCCTGCTGCCGGAAGCTGCTCATGAAATGGCCTGGATCTTTTTAATCCTGACTACGATAAGCGTTATTTACGGCGCTATGGGAGCCATCTGGCAAAAAGACCTCAAATACATTAATGCCTACTCCTCGGTGAGCCATTGCGGCCTGGTGCTGTTCGCCATCCTGATGTTCAATGAAACGGCCATGAACGGCGCGATCATGCAGATGATCTCCCACGGCATCATGACGGCCCTCTTCTTTGCACTCATCGGCATGATCTACGGAAGGACCCATACCCGTTACATCGACGAAATGGGTGGGTTGATGAAAGTGATTCCTTTCCTGGGAGTGGCCTATGTGATCGGCGGTCTTGCCTCCCTGGGCCTGCCGGGGTTCAGCGGCTTCGTTGCGGAAATGACCATCTTTGTCGGGGCTTTCCAGCATGCCGACACATTCCACCGGGTAGCGACCATCATTGCAGCCTCCTCCATCGTGGCGACCGCGGTCTATATTCTCCGCGTCATCGGCATCCTGCTCCTCGGCAAGATCGAGAACAGCCACTACGAGCACCTCACCGATGCGAAATGGTATGAACGGCTCAGCACGGGCGTCCTGATATTCGGGATTTTCGCCATCGGCGTGGCCCCGCTGTGGCTCTCGGAAATGATCAATAACGGACTTGGCCCCATCATCCGGAAACTGATGATGGCCGGCCCGATTTATTAATAAAAGAAAAACAGAGTACTATGCTGATCATGCGACATGAGTTACTGCTGGTTCTGATCGCAGTAATCCTTTTAGTGACCGAGATCTTTCTTCCGGCCGACCGCAAGCGCCGGATCATACTCCCGGCGATTCTCCTGTTCGCGGCCGTGACGGTCATTGGTTTCATTCCAGGACCGATGGGAAGCCTGTTCGGGGGGATGTACGCCACTTCCGCCCTCACGGTTATGCTGAAGAACATCCTGAACATCGGGGTGCTGATCGTGATGATCCAATCGGTGGAATGGCTGAAACGACCGGAAAACAAGGAGAAGATCAGCGAATATTTCCTGTTGTTGATCTCCACCCTGATCGGGATGCAGTACATGATCTCTTCGGGGGATTTCCTGATGTTCTACCTGGGTCTTGAACTGGCCACGATCCCGATCGCAGCGCTGGCCGCCTTTGACCGTTTCAAGGAAAAATCGGCCGAAGCCGGGGTGAAACTGATCTTCACCTCAGCCTTGTCATCCGGCATCCTGCTCTACGGACTTTCCATGATTTACGGCACCACGGGGACCCTTTATTTCAGCGAAGTCGTTGACGGCATCACCGGGACACCGCTCCAGATCCTGGCCTTCATCTTCTTCTTTGCAGGCATGGGGTTCAAGATCTCGCTGGTTCCGTTCCACTTGTGGACCGCCGATGTTTACGAAGGAGCCCCGATCAATGTCACCTCTTACCTCTCGGTGATCTCCAAGGGAGCTGCGGTATTTATTTTCACCATCATCCTGTTCACCGTATTCGCGAAGATCGCCCTGATGTGGCGTGATGTGATCTACGGGATCTCGATCCTCACCATGACCCTCGGCAACCTGTTTGCCATCCGCCAGCGGAACCTCAAGCGTTTCCTGGCGTTCAGCTCGATCGCCCAGGCCGGTTTCATCCTGCTTGGGATCATCGGGCAGAGTCAGCTCGGCATGACCACCGTGATCTACTTCGTCCTGATCTATATATTCTCCAACCTGGGAGCCTTCGGGGTTGTGGCCGCCATCGCCAACCGCACGGGCAAAGAGACCATTGACGATTATGACGGACTGTACAGGACCAACCCGAACCTGAGCCTCACCATGATGCTGGCGCTCTTCTCGCTCGCCGGCATCCCGCCGGTCGCCGGCTTTTTCGGGAAGTTCTTTCTCTTCACGGCCGCCGCTAAACAGGGGCTTTACATCCTCGTTCTTATCGCGGTTCTCAACACCATCATCTCACTTTACTATTACCTGCTTGTGGTGAAGGCCATGTTCCTGAATAAAAGCGACCAGCCGATCGCCTATTTTAAGAGTGACGGGTATACCCGCCTGGGGTTGTTGCTTTGCGTGGCCGGTATCGTGGTGATCGGTTTGGCCAGCCCGATCTATGAAATGATCCGGAACCTGAGTTTTGGCATCTTCTAACTGTTCGAAAAAGAGCTGAATATGATAACGTTGAAAGGGAAACACACGGTCACAGAGATGGAAGGCGTTCGCTGTACTGTGGTCGGAACAGGCATTACCGAAGCGCGGAGGGATTTCCTGAAGGATCTCCTGGAGCTGAACGGGTTTGAGGTCAAATCGGAAAAAGAAAAAGCGAAGGACGGCACCCCGCTGGACACCTGGGTCCTCGGGGTGACCGATATCCGGTTCAATCCCGTGATTGCCATTTACGGTCACCGGCTGCAC
>DAIRDK010000153.1:0-6826 GCA_036796175.1 Bacteroidales bacterium
GGGTTCCTCCCGGGCAGCCGTGTCGCCGGGTACGAGGGTCCCTCTGCTTCCGCTTTTTCGGGATGAAAGATAGTTCAGTAGGTTGACTGCCAGAGGTTTGACGGAACTCCTGGGGTATTTCTTCACGATTCCCTGGAGGGCTACCACCAGGGAGTCCTCCACTTCGATCTTACCCAGTGAAAGCGCCCTGAGGTAATCGAATTTCGGCATGAGAGAAGTGTCATTGGGATATTTTGCGGCAGCAATACCGGCGTTGTTCAGTACCATGTAATACTGGCCGTTGTTGAATGCTCTGAAGGTCTCGGCATACAGGTTCAGGGCTTCCGATTCCCGTGCCTTGATCTCTTTGTAATAATCGGGATTGACCAGCAATTTGGCATAATCCGTCTCCGGGTACTGGGTGAGGAGCAGGTTTCTGTAGTAATCCGATTTCGGCTGGTTCTGGAGATCCCCGTACAGTGATTCCAGTTTGAAAATGGACTGGACTTTGTACTTGTTGGCGGGAAACCTGTCCAGGAGGGTCTCGAACGATTCGATAGATTTCCCGTAATCTCCAAGTCCGTCGAGGTAAATGAATCCAAGATTGTAATAGGCCTGTATGATCTGGTCGTTGGAAGCGGCGATCATTTCCGGGGTCGAAGGAATATCCTTGAGGTAAAAGTCCCTGCTTTTCGGGTCGTTGCTGGCTTTGGAGGAAATCTTCTTGCCTCCTGTCGTATCGGTTTGTTCCGAGATCATCAGGGTATCCTGTTCTCCCTCATTCTCGAATCCGACCATCATCTTGTTGCTGAGGAACCAGTTATCCTCCAGTTTCCGCCTGCCCCATTTGCGAACGAATGTCGTGAAGCCCGTGGAGAGTGCGGTGGTGTTGTAGAAATACCACTTACCCCCCTGACTTCCGCCTCCTGCAGGAGAGAATCCGCTTCCATACTGCTGTTTGCTGCCGA
The DNA here is from genome assembly GCA_036796175.1 of Bacteroidales bacterium. Classification (GTDB taxonomy): domain Bacteria; phylum Bacteroidota; class Bacteroidia; order Bacteroidales; family FEN-979; genus DAIRDK01. Next base: position 948 of record DAIRDK010000153.1, read on the forward strand.
AAAGCAATTCGTTTTCCCGGCGGTCCTGCTCTTCCTGCTTCTTTTTCATCTCCTCCGCGATGAGTCTGGAAATGATGCCATCGATGACCCGGTTGCGGTCACCTTCCGACATGCCGGCAAGCTGCTGCAAACTGTCCTCCAGCTGGATCACCTGCAGGTTGGTGACCAGGGCGGTCAGTGTAGCAGTCTTGTCGCTGATCTCCTTATAGTTCGGATAATCCCGGGGAAGGAACTGCATGGTGCTGTCGTAGTAGGCCTGCGCCATGGTGTAATTCTTGTCGCTGAAATAGATATCGGCCAGTTGGAGAGAGGAAATGGCTTTCTGGTAGTTGTTGGTTTTGCTGTTGGTCACGGATTTCGCCAGGTAGCTGATCACGGATGCCGTATCGGCTTCTTTCAGGGCGATCTGGGCAAGTGCGTAGTAAATCTGGTCCAGGTTGTCCTTGTTCTTATCATCCTTCAGCATCCGGTTCAGTTTTTTAATGATGTAGTCCCGGTCGCCGCTCCGGGTATCGTAACACAGGGCCAGGTTGATCTGGGCGTTGAACGTCATGTCAAAGGAGGGATTCCTCTTCAGGACCATCTTGTAATACGAAGCCGCCAGGGCCGGATCCCCCGAATTTTGTGCGATCTGGCCGAGTATGAACAGGCAGCGGGTGCGCATCTTGCTGTCGGGATTCAGTTCCAGCGCCCGCTGGATGTAGATCGAAACCGGATCATAGTTTTTCTGGAGAATATAGAACTGGGCGTATTCGAGGTTCACATCAGTCTCGAGCCGGGCCGGAGCTTCCCCTTTTTTAATCTTGGACAGCAGCATGTCGAGCATGGGCTCTGCTTTGGCGTATTCGCCCGACTGGTTGTTGGCTTTTGCCAGCCACAGCATTCCATCGTACTTGATATCGTTATCATTGTAATTTTTGATCACGAATTCGAAGGTCCGCCGTGCCATGCCGTAATCCTGCTTGAAGAAATACCCTTTTCCCATCAGCAGGTAGGCGTCGTCAATCCATTTGACATATTCTTTCCGGTTGAACACCATCGAGTGTTTCTGGATCGTTTTGGAGGCCTTCTTCACGGCGATGTCGGCGTATTGGCCCATCTTTCCCGCGCTGGTTTTATCCCCGTAATTGTAGACAGGAAGCACCAGGGAATAATTATCCTTGACGGTGGATTCGAAATCCTTGACCCCCGTGCGCAGGTTGTCCATCCCGTTCCAATAAACGTTATAGTGGGATGTAAGGTTATGGTACGCCCTGCGCGTGAAGGTATTCTTCTTGGTCGAGCAGGAAACCAGGAACCCCGCAAGGAGGACCGTCAAGGTGAATAGGAAAGAAAGTGCGTATCGTTTGTTCAACTTCAAGGACGGGCGTATTTAGACTCTCTATTAACTGAATTTTCACAAAATTATTTTATTTTTCCTTATGGTCCCTTGAAAAGGATGCCAGGGTCGCCAATTTCTTCATTCCCTGTCCGATTTTATTCCGATATTTGCACCCCCGTTTGACGGACACCGGCATGATGGCAACCCTGGAACCGAATCGCAAGAAAACCAAATGGTACAAGAAACTGAGGAACAAGTACCGGCTGGTATTTATGAACGACGAGACGCTCGAAGAACGGTTCACTTTCCGGTTATCCAGGCTGAATGTGTTCATTGCCCTGGGCACGCTAACCATCCTGCTGATCTTTCTCACATCGATCCTGATCGCATTCACCCCCCTGCGCGAGTACATCCCCGGGTATACGAATGTCAAACTGCAACGCGATCTTTACGAGCTTCAGCTGAAAACAGATTCGGTGGAAAAGGAGCTTATGCGAAAGGATAAATTTCTGGATAACCTGAAGAACGTCATTAACGGGGAAGTGTCTACCACCGAGATTCCCGGGGTCAGGGACACCATGAAGCATTACAGCGAGGTGAGATTGAACCGGAGCGCCGAGGATTCCCTGCTTCGGGTTGAGGTGGAAAGCCAGGCCAGGTACAGTTTGTACCAGGCAGAAAACAATGAATCGGCCATCCGGAAAAAGACCTCTATCGGAAACGTGCTCTTTTTTATGCCGATCAAGGGGATCATCACCAATGAATTTGATCCGGCCCGGCAGCATTACGGGATCGATATCGTGGCCAGGGAAAACGAGCCCATCAAAGCCGTCCTGGACGGTACCGTCATCTTTAGCGACTGGACTGTTGAAACCGGCTATGTGATCGCCATCCAGCATGTGCAGAATGTGATTTCCGTGTACAAGCACAACTCCGCCCTGCTGAAGCGGGAGGGAGAGCGGGTGAAAGCCGGGGAGCCGGTCGCGATCATCGGTCAGACGGGAGAACTCACAACAGGACCCCATCTCCATTTCGAGTTATGGAACGAGGGCAATCCCATCAATCCGAAAGATTACATTTCATTCTAAATCCGGAGGGGCCAGTTGAAAAAGCAGATTGCCATACTGGGATCGACAGGATCCATCGGGACACAGGCCCTGGAGGTGGTCAGAAACCATCCGGACCTGTTCGGGATCGAAGTTCTCACTGCCCAGACCAACTGCGACCTGCTGATCCGTCAAGCCGTTGAATTCAGCCCGAATGCAGTCGTAATCGGGGAGGAGTCGGGGTATGACCGGGTGGCGCAGGCCTTGAAGGACCTTCCTGTCAAAGTCTTTGCCGGACAGGAAGCCATTGCCCAGATCGTCAGGATGGAAGGCATCGACCTGGTGCTTAATGCCCTGGTGGGCTATTCGGGGATGATCCCTGCCCTGAACGCCGTGACGGCCGGCAAGGACCTGGCTCTGGCGAACAAAGAATCGCTGGTCATCGCCGGTGAGATGATCATGAACCTGGCCCGGCAAAACCGGTGCCTCGTCATTCCGGTCGATTCCGAACATTCGGCCATCTTCCAGTGCCTGGCGGGCGAACTTCCCGGAACGGTAGAGAAAATCTACCTGACCGCTTCCGGAGGCCCCTTCCGCGGACGCAGGCGGGAACACCTCCGGGATGTCAGGAAGGAAGCCGCCCTGAAGCACCCGAACTGGAAAATGGGAAACAAGATCACCATCGACTCGGCCACCCTGATGAATAAAGGGCTTGAAGTGATCGAAGCCAGATGGCTTTTCGACCTCTCGCCGGCCCGGATCGATGTAGTGATCCACCCCCAATCCATTATTCATTCCATCGTCCAGTTCACCGACGGATCCATGAAAGCCCAGATGGGACTGCCCGACATGAAACTGCCCATCCTTTATGCGCTGAGCTATCCTCACCGGGTTCGTTCCGAATTCCCGCGTTTCGATTTTGCGCGTTATCCGTCGCTCACCTTCGAACAACCCGACCAGGAGGTATTCCGAAACCTCGCACTGGCATACCAGGCGATCGGGCAGGGAGGCAATATGCCTTGCATCCTGAACGCCGCCAATGAAGCGGCGGTGCATGCTTTTCTTGAGGACCGCATCGGCTTCCTCGAAATCTCCCGCGTCATTGAAGAAAGCATGCTAAAAGCCCCGTTCATCGCCAACCCCGACCTCGGGGATTACATCATGACACACAAGGAAACACTGATCATTGCTGAAGAATACATCTCATCAACGAAACAAACCAAACATTAACTGAATGGATATAGCGATTAAAATAGTCCAGTTGCTGTTGAGCCTCACCATCCTGGTGATCTTTCATGAAATGGGACATTTCATTGCATCGAAGGCGTTCAAGACCCGTGTCGAGAAATTCTATATTTTCTTCAATCCCTGGTTTTCATTGTTCAAATTCAAACGGGGGGAAACGGAATACGGCCTGGGCTGGCTTCCGCTCGGAGGGTATGTCAAGATCTCCGGGATGATCGATGAATCGATGGACACCGAGCAGATGAAACAACCGGCGCAGCCCTGGGAGTTCAGGTCAAAGCCTGCCTGGCAGCGCCTGATCATCATGCTGGGGGGGGTGACCGTGAACCTGCTGTTGGCCGGGTTGATCTATGTCGGGATCCTGTCATTCTGGGGCGAACAGTACCTGCCGAATGCCGAAGTGAAATACGGAATCACAGTCGATTCGCTGGGGTACAGCATGGGGCTGAGGAACGGGGATAAGATCCTGGCGCTGGACGGCAGGCAGGTGGAGGAGTTTTACGATATCCCGAAGCAGATCATCCTGGAAGAGGTCAAAGTGATCACGGTTGAACGTGAGGGGCAGGAGATCCCGGTGAAACTTCCGGAGTGGGCCGTCAGTCGGCTGATCCGGCAGAAGACGCCGGGGTTCATCTCGGTCAGGATTCCTTTCATAGCCGCCTCCTTTGCGCCCTCCTCAGCGGCCCAGGCGGCAGGCATCCAAACCGGCGACCGGATCATCGGCATCAATGATTCGGTATACCCTTATTTCGACCAGTTCAGGTCTGCCATTCCTAAGTTTAAGAACCAAAAGGCCAGCGTTATGGTACTTCGCGGGCCCGATACCCTCAGGATCCCGGTCATCGTGCCGGCCGAAGGACTGATCGGCGTCTATCCCAAAGATCCCCGCTCATTCCTGGTGTTCAAGGAGCGGCATTACTCGGTATTTACGGCCATCCCTGCCGGTTTTGTTAGAGCATTTGAAAGTGCCGGTTCCTACCTGAAATCGATTAAACTGCTCTTTTCCCAGGAGAAGGCCTACGAATCGGTTGGCGGCTTCATCAGCATCGGCAACATCTTCCCGGCGGTGTGGGACTGGCAGGCCTTCTGGTCGCTGACGGCTTTCCTTTCCATCATGCTGGCGATCCTGAACGTGCTGCCGATCCCGGCGCTCGACGGGGGTCATGTGATGTTCCTGCTCTACGAGATCATCTTCCGGCGCAAGCCCAGCGACAAGTTCATGGAGTACGCCCAGGTTGCGGGCATGGTGATCCTCTTCGGGTTGCTGATCTTTGCCAACGCGAACGATATCATCAAGCTTTTCCGGTAAGGCGGGGCTCAGTTCTCGACCTTTTCCTCCAGGGATTTAAAGCCTTCGCCGAGAATTTCCGTGGCGTCGGTGACTGTCATGAATGCACGGGGATCGATCTGGTGAATGTATTCCTGCAGCAGGGAGAGCTCGCGCCTGCTGACCACCGTGAAGATGATCCTCCGTTCGGCCATGTTGTACATGCCCTTGCCCTCGATGAGCGTCCCCCCCCGGTTCAGGTTATGGATGATCTTGTCGCGGATCTCCTCATGCTTGTCGGAGATGATGAAGAGGCTCTTATCATAACTGATCCCGGACATCACCACATCGATGACCTTCCCGGTGATAAAGATCACGATCCAGGAGTAGAGCGGGATCTTCCAGTCCCGGAAGATGATCAGTGCCAGAAGAACGATCAGGGAATCGACCAGGATCAGCAGCTGGCCGATGGGGATTTTTGTATATTTGTTAAGTATTGCTGCCACGATATCGGATCCCCCGGAAGTGGCTTTTGACTTAAACATCAGCCCAAGTCCAAGTCCGACAAGCACTCCTCCAAAAATCGATGAAAGGAGAGCGTCGCCTTCCACCAGGGGTTTATAACCCCAAAAAATTGTTAGGGTGTCATTGAAAATGGCCGTCAATGAAAAACCCAGGACCGTCTTGAACCCGAATCTTGGCCCGAGGATCTTGATCCCCAACAGGGTGAGCGGGATATCGAACAGTAAAGCGACCATCCCTACAGGGGTTCCGAAGAGATAGTGAAGGACGATCGAAATACCGTAAACACCGCCCGGGACAATCTTGTACGGGGTGATAAAGAGCACGAACCCGGAAGCCAGGATGAAGGATCCGATGATGATCAGGCTGTAGGAGATGAACCATTTCCGGGTGAACGGTTTCTCTTTTAACAGGAAAAAGGCCATGATAATTTGCTTTTTAAAATAAAAGCACTATCTTTGCAGTCCAAAACATCGCG
>DAIRDK010000154.1:0-6820 GCA_036796175.1 Bacteroidales bacterium
ACCTTATTTATAATCATGCGGCAGGCATTGGTGACGCGATGCCCGTTGAATGGGTCCGCGGGGCCATGCTGGGGCGGGTCAACGTGCATGCGCACGGCAACTCGGGCAGCCGGCTGGAGATCACGCAAACCTTTGTCGACATGCTGAACAAGGGCGTGACCCCGTATGTCTGCAAAAAAGGATCCGTTGGCGCCTGCGGCGACCTGGCTCCCATGTCGCAGATCGCGTTGCTGATGATGGGCGAAGGGCATGCCTTTTACAAGGGGGAACTGATGTCCGGCAAAGAGGCCCTGGATGCTGCGGGGATCCCCGTTCCGGGGCTGAAAGCACGCGACGGGCTCGCCGCGATCAACGGATCGAACGTGTTGACCGCCATGAGCGCTTTGTTCCTGTATGATGCCAACCGCTGGCTCAAACAGGCCGAGATTGCAGCCTCCATGTCGCTCGAGGCCATGAAAGCCAACATGCGTCCCTACCATCCCCTCCTGCATGAGGTCAGGGGGTTCAAAGGCGCTATCCGCAGCGCGGCAGCCATCCTGAAATGCGTTACGGGGGGTGACCTGGCCGAGCTGAAGGTCAAATGCAAAGTCCAGGATGCCTATTCGATGCGCTCGACGCCGCAGGTGATCGGGGCCGCGCATGATGCGCTGGCCTATGCCCGGTCGCAGGTGGAGATCGAACTGAACGGAGTGGGCGATAATCCAGTTTTCTTCCCCGATAAAAACATCCAGCTTTCCGGGGCCAATTTCCAGGGGAGCCCGGTCTCCCTGCCGATGGACATGGCAGGTGCAGCCATTACCATGGTCAGCGTGATGTCGGAACGCCGGATGAACCGGTTGAACAACCCGGCCCTGAGCGTCGGTCTTCCGGCCTTCCTCACCAAGGGTGCCGGCATGTTCAGCGGCTTGATGCTGAGCCAGTACACGGCCGACATGCAGATCGTGGAACAACGCATCCTCAGCATGCCCGCATCGATCCAGTCGATCCCCGCCGCGGCCGACCAGGAAGATTTCGTTTCGATGGGGATGAATACCGCCCTGAAGAATTTCCAGATCCTGGAAAATGCGTACGGCGTGCTTGGCATTGAGTTCATGGCTGCGGCCCAGGCCATGGATTTCAGGGAATATCAATTCGGAAAGGGCACCAACAAAGCGCGTGAGATCATCCGGAAGTATGTCGATTTTCTCGAAATCGACAGACCGCTCTATCCGGATCACAACAAGATGATGGAACTGGTGCGGTCGTGCGAGATCCTGACTGAAGTTGAACAAGTTGTCGGCAGCCTGGAATAAGGCTGTGGCATCATAAATAAACGAAGTAGTCACCAAAACCTAATCCAATGGAAGTTGTAGAACCCAATGCCGGATTGATAGCCCTCGGGCTTGCGATCCTGATCCCGCTCTTCATCATCGGGCTGGCCATGGCCGTCCTGATGATCGTTTCGATCTGGTATGTCTTCGTGAAGGCCGGTGAACCTGGCTGGGCAATCCTGATCCCGATCTATAATATCCTCATCATGATCAAAGTAGCCGGAAAACCCTGGTGGTTCATCCTGCTGATGCTGATCCCGATCGTGAATATCGTTATCGAGATCATGATATTGCATGGCGTCTCGAAGAACTTTGGGAAAGACGCCGCATTTACCGTCGGGTTGATATTCCTGAGCTTCATATTCTTCCCGATCCTGGGTTTTGGCAAGGCACAGTATATCGGCGACAAATCAGCCTTTGCATGACCGATGAGTTCCCGGCCGGCCCTGCGAGGGAAGAACCCGCGGGGAGGACGCGACTTCTTTCCGTCCTTTGCATCCTGACCTTTATCGGAAGCGGGCTGAATATCATTTCAGGGCTGGCGATCGGGACTTTTTTCTCTGATTTCGTCACGGTCGCGAACGACCTGGCCGAAACTTATAAACTGCCGGGGATGGAGATGATCACGGAGGGTACGCCGGGATTCTTCTTCATCTCCGCGCTTTTATATGCAGGTTCCGTGGGAGGCGCCATCATGATGTGGAATCTCCGCAGGACCGGGTTCCACCTGTACACCATATCCCAGATCCTGCTGATCCTGGCCCCCATGTACTTTTTCAAGCTGCCCGGGCCATCGGTCCTGGACCTGGTCCTTACCGGCCTGTTTGTGATCCTTTACAGCATGAACCTGAAGAGCATGAAATAAGATCCATGGAAACAAGTGTAAATCCGGAAGTTTCTCTGCCAGTACCTCGAAAGAGGTTATTTGTACTTACGCTTCTTTGTATCGCTTCCTTCGTCTATTTCGGACTGATCTCCCTGGCCCTGCTGTTCTCCTTGTTTTATACAGGCTCTCTGCGTGACCTGCTGAATACCTATATTGTCGGGCATCCCGTTTCCACCTTCCGTGTGTTCGCCTTTCTCCTGATGCTCCTGGTCATGTATGCTTCCGCTTTCACGGGGACCCTGTTCATGTGGAAGATGAAGAGGGCGGGTTATTACCTGTTCGCGATCCCGGTCCTGGCCATATCAGTTTACCAGCTGTTCCAGGCGGAGATCCCGGTGTTCTCAACCGGGATCCTGATCACGCTGCTGATTCTCTTCGGTCTCTTTTACAAACGATTCCACTAATCCTTCCCAACAAAGCATATTACTGCTAAAATCCGCGTTAACAGGATCTTCCACTGACACTCTGTGTTTAGACTAAATACGAACTACAATCCGGACCTGAATTAATGATTTTTTTTCAAAAAAAATTTTTTTTCAGAGTTAATTAATTGTTAAAATTGCATTGTAATGCCGCATGAGGGAAATAAAAACTCGATATATGGTCATGTTGGACAGTAAGGTCAGATACCGTTCAGTATTGGTGTATTGATTATTTCACTGATTATTAACCCTATTACTAACCAAAAACGAAGGTTATGAGAAAAATTACACTTCTCCTTTCACTTATGTTGCTTTTAGGGCTGCAAGCCGCTTTTGCCCAGAGGACCATCTCTGGCCGGGTGACGAGCTCTGAGGACGGAAGCTCCATCCCGGGGGCAACGGTCCTTGTGAAAGGTACAACAATCGGTGCAATCACCGATGTGGACGGGAAATACACGTTGGCTATTCCTGCAGACAAAAACGTTCTCCTGGTCTCTTTTGTCGGGATGAAGACCCAGGAGATCACGTTAGGTGAGTCCAATGTGGTGGATGTAGTGCTTAACCCGGATGTCCTGATGCTGGAGGACGTGGTGATCACGGCCCTCGGTATTCAACGGGAAAAGAAAGCTCTTGGCTACGCCGTACAGGATGTTTCCGGGGATGAGCTGACCAAAACCCGCGAAACAAATGTGATCAATTCACTGTCAGGCCGCGTGGCCGGTGTCCAGGTGACCAACTCTTCCGGTGCGGTCGGTTCGTCCGCGCGTATCGTTCTCCGCGGGGTGAACTCGCTGACCGGGAATAACCAGCCGTTATTTGTAGTCGACGGTGTTCCCATCAACAACTCCGATTTCAGTACCGGAACGGTTGACGGGTACGGCGGTGTAAACCGTGGTAACGGGGCTATGGACCTCAACCCGAACGACATTGAGAACATCTCGGTGCTGAAAGGCCCGAATGCCGCTGCTCTGTATGGTTCACGCGCATCCAACGGGGTCATCCTGATCACGACCAAGAAAGGCGTTGGAAAAGCAAAAGCCAAGGTGATCGGCATCGAATTATCCAATACAACCACCTTTGAATCACCTCTTCGCCTGCCGGATTACCAGAATGAATACGGTCAGGGTTCAGGAGGTGAATTCATGTTCGTCGACGGTGCCGGTGGCGGTATCAACGACGGGGTCGACGAAAGCTGGGGTCCGAAACTGGACGCCGGGCTGATGATCACCCAATATAACTCGCCCATGGATTCCCTGGGTAACCGAATCGCAACCCCCTGGATCTCGCATCCCGATAATATCAAGGATTTCTTCGAGACCGGGATCACAACAGCCACGACCCTGGCTCTTTCAGGAGGTAACGATAAAGCTAACGGACGTCTCTCCTACACCCAGATGAACCAGTGGGGGATTGTCCCGAATACTGACTATACGACAAAAACCCTGAATGTCAACCTCGGTGTGAATCTGCTCGAAAATCTAAGTTTCACCGCTGTAGGTACCTACCTCAATGCCAAGAGTGATAACATGCCGGGCATCGGGTATTCCGGAGAAAACGTCATGCAGCAGTTCAGCTGGCATGGCCGCCAGGTCGACTTCCCCGGACTGAAGGATTACACCTATCCCATCTCTTCAGTACCCAGCCAGAACGCCTGGTACCCTGAAGGATACAAATACAACTGGAACTACAATTACCACAATAACCCGTACTTTACCCTGTACGAAAACCTCAGCGGCCTGGAACGTAACCGTGTTTTCGGTAACGCTAAGCTGTACTATGAATTCTACGATGACCTGAGCGCGCATATCCGTTCCGGGATCGACTACTTTACAAACTACAACACCAACAAGGTTGCCGCCAGCGACATTGAAAATGTATTCGGTTCCTATTCCGAGAACATGTATCAATTCCGCGAAGTGAATACCGACTTCCTCATCATGTACAACCACAAGTTCAAAGGCCCGAAGATCGACCTGGCACTGAATTTCGGCGGGAACAGGATGGATCAGTATACTGAAAACCTGTTTGCATCCGCAGATGAATTGGCTGTACCTGATGTATTCAACGTGTCCAACTCCAGGGTTCCCGTTCGCGCCACGCAAAGGAACACCCAGAAACGGATCAACAGCTTGTACTTCTCCGGCCAGGTGGCCTGGAAGAGCGCCCTCTTCCTCGATTTCACCGGCCGTAATGACTGGTCAAGCACCCTGCCGAAAGACAACTGGTCGTACTTCTACCCGTCAGTCTCTCTCAGCGGCGTCATCACCGACCTGTACGACAACAAGTCCAAATGGTTCTCGTATGCCAAACTGAGGATCAGCTGGGCCCGGGTAGGTAGCGACACCGATCCGTATTCACTGTATCCCACCGTTTCATTCGGTGATGGGTGGTCAGCCTCCACCAAGCTGCTGAACCTGTTCATTCCCAATGAACTTCCGAACGCCAACCTGAAACCGCAGTTCACGACCTCACTGGAAGTCGGCGGCGATTTCCGCTTCTTCCAGAACCGGGTATCACTTGACCTTACCTACTATGATTCACGGACCACGGACCAGATCCTGGTAGCTCCCATTTCCGGGGCCAGTGGTTACAACACCATGAGGATCAACGCCGGTGAGATCACCAACAAGGGTATTGAAGCCCAGCTGGGCGCCACTATCTTCAAGGCGGAGAACAAGAAGCAGTTCGGATGGGACCTGAACCTGAACTTTGCCAAGAACTGGAACGAGGTTGTTTCCCTCGCTCCCGGGGTTGAAAACTACGTGATCGGCACCTACTGGGACCTCAAGGTCATCGCACAGCCGGGACGTCCGTTCGGCGACCTGTACGGATATGATTACCTCCGCGACCCGGACGGCAACATCATCAACAGGGACGGTGTTCCCGTGCAGGGTGAACTGAAGGTCCTCGGGAACTACCAGCCCGATTGGGTTGGCGGTATCTCCACCAGCTTCTCCTATTACTATTTCGACCTGAGCGTTCTCTTCGATGTCCACATGGGAGGCGAGATCTACACGATGACCACCACGTGGGGCCGTTATGCAGGCGTGCTGGATGAAACCCTCATCGGACGTGAAGGCGGGATCGTCGGAGTCGGCGTTAAAGAAGTCTATGACGAAAACGGCGACGTGACCGGGTATGTCCCGAACGATGTTGTTGTCACTGCAGAAGCATACAACCATGCTGCCTATGTGAACAGCATCGCGGGCGGTTCGGTGTTCGATGCATCCTACATCAAACTGCGCGAGATCCGCCTGGGCTATACGTTCAAGTTCAACAAGACCTTTAAAGAGCTGACCCTCGCTTTCGTCGGTCGTAACCTGGCGCTCCTTTACAGCAAAGTGCCTCACATCGACCCCGAGACTTCGTTCACGAGCGGTAACCTGCAGGGAATCGAATTTGGCCAGCTGCCATCTACTAGGAGCCTTGGTTTCAATATCACAGTCAAGTTATAATTCAAATACCAGAAGACAATGAAAAAAATAAGCAAACTATTTACCATAGCTGCCTTAGTTCTGGGTTTGGTCACTCTGTTCAGCTGTACCAAAAATTTCGAGGACATCAATACAGATCCGGACAACCCGGGTCTGGACCAGGCAGCGCCTGATATGCTTCTTACCGGGGCGATCGAATCGATGACCGACCGGGTGCATGAGATCTTCCTGGGTCATGAAATGGGCGACTGCTGGGTCCAGCACATGGCCAAGGTTCAGTATACCGATGAGGACCGTTATATCTTCCGTCCCTCGGTCGTGAATAACTCCTGGAGGAGCTTCTATGCCGCTTCCGGCATGGATGTGCAGACTATCTACAACATCGGCAATCCTTCCTATAAAGGTGTTGCGCTGGTACTTAAGGTCTATATTGGCAGCGTGGTGACGGACCTCTTCGGACCTGTTCCTTATTCCACGGCATGGAAGGGTGTCGACGGCCTTCTTCCGGCTTATGAAGATCAAAAGGATATCTATTACCTGATGATCAGCCAGCTGGATAGCGCCAACTCGCTCCTGGCAACCAGCATCGAAGGAATTGGCGGGGATATTTTGTACGGGAACGACCTGATGAAATGGAGAAAATTCGCAAACTCGCTGAAGATCCGTCTCCTGATGCGCATGTCTGACAAGGATCCCGCATTAGTAACCACCAAGCTGACCGAAATGGTCAACGATTATCCGGTTTTATCGGACATCCAGGACGATGTG
>DAIRDK010000155.1:0-6805 GCA_036796175.1 Bacteroidales bacterium
CATCAGCTCTGACTTTACATAACCGGCCTTGGCCTGGTACCAGGCGTGCTCACCCAGCCAGGCATCATCCAGGTCAACCTGGCGTGCATACAGGCTGTAAAGGAAGAGCCCGGCAACCAGCAGCAGGCAGACCTTGACAAGAATGACCGGGATACGCATCTATTATCCGGTATATGAATATCTATTTAAGGAAAAATGACTTCGGGCGAAACACCTTATCGAATACGAAAAACTGCGCCAGCACCAGGTCCTGGCCATTGTTGATCAGCGCATAAAAACGGTCCATGTCGTACGGCAGCGGTTTCCCGTTCATGTCCGTCGCACCGGGCTCGGCCGGACGGCGGAACGTGCGGATGATGGTGGTTACGCCGGCCGTGTCAGTCACCGAAATATTGACGAACGGCGGAAGACTCAGGATCGAATCTTTTTTGACCTGCTCGAGATCGTTCAGCAGGACTTCGAAATTGAGGTTCCGAAATCCGTTCAGAAAGTTCATGATGGCCAGGGTGTCCACATGGCCCACGACCGGCGTGCGGCCCGGGTAATCCAGCAGGGCGAATGACTTCACCGAGTTCTCGATGATAAAAGATTCCTTCGGGGCGTCCGGGATCTCCACCACCACGGTCCGGATCTGCGGGAGCGTGCGCTTCAGCACGGTATAATCCCGCCAGTATTTTTCGATGGGCATGTAACGGGGCGTGACAAACCCGCGCAGGCCGGGCAGTGTCACAACGTAAGGTTCATCGGCTCCCTCCATCAGGAAATAGGACCCCCTGTTGTTGGGCGTGGCGCCGCCGACATAGTACACTTTGGTCCGCTTCTCGTGCCTGAACAGCCTGATCTTATTGAAGAGATTGATGCGGTATACGTCCTGGTAGATCTCGACCTTGACCGAATTGGCGGCCATCTGCCGGATGATGTTGTTCCGGGCCGCTTTGGCCACCGGCATGGAAACCTCGATATCCAGCATGGTTTGCAGCAGCATGCTGATGTTGAAATTCGAAGCGGCATACTGTCCGTTCACGATCCAGTTCTTCGCATCCTTGCGGGCTAGGGTAAGCGTGTTGTTATTCTTGTCCGACATGAAGATGCGGGTCACATTCGAAGTATCGTTGAGAGCGAAATCAGAGGCCTCGTCCTGCAATGTTGTAGTCGTTCGGGTAAGGACGAGGATCAATGCGAGAACAGCAAGCACCGCAACCGCGATCAGAATATATTTATTCTTCTTCATAGTCAGATCATTGATTTCTTTATTTCCCCGCCTTTGCGTATTTCCGGTGCCGCAGGCGTGATTTCGCAAGCCCGAAACCGCCGACCAGGACCAGGGGCAGGAGCACATTGAGCAGTTGCCAGTAGATCTTCTCATTCGCCAGTCGTGAGCTGTCGAGCAGGCGCATCTTCAGTTCCCGCGAACGGACCGAGATCAGCCCCGAGTCGTCGGTGAGGTAGTTCATGATATTCATCAGGAGGTCCTTGTTCCCGAACTGTTGCCGGGTGTACTGATCATAACCCAGCGGCAACGGGTAACCGTCGCGGAAATGGAACTGGTTTTTGGCGATATCGCCGTCGGCGATCACCACCATTTTGGTCGGCTTGCTCTTCTCGCGGAAGCCCAGTCCCGGGTCTCCCGAAATCTCCGGCGGGATCCGGTAAAGAAACGCCGACGGGAAGATGCCTTCCAGCAACACCGCGACCGGTTGCGGGCCCTGGACGTACAGATTTGGATCGGGCTCTTTGCGGAGGATCTGCAGGTCGATGAGCGCAGGCGCATTCACCGTGCGGGAATACGGGCTCGTGGTAAGCAATATCGTTTTGGTGATGCCTGGTTTCTCAACCGTATCGGCTACACTGACAAATTCGGTTTTGATGGCGTTGAGGCCGTTAACGATCGGGTGGTTCTGCACAGGCACCAGGAGCGGGAAAAAGTACCAGGGAAAATACTGGATCTGGGGCTGGTTCCCGATCATGCCCGTAGTGAGGGGGATCTGCAGGGCGTTGAGGTCCATGACGAGGCTGGTGCTGAGCCGCACCCCGTAGTTGAAGAGCATGTCCTCGAGGTTGATGTCGTTCACGATCCCCATGGTGGTATTGTACTTCTCGAGGCTGTCCATGCTGGCAAAAACAGGATCTATCAGCCACAGCACCCGTCCCCCTCGCATGATGAACTGGTCGATGAGGAATTTGTCTTTCTCGTCGAACGGTTTGGTAGGCTTGGCGATGATGATGGCCTTGTAGCGGTTCACCAGCGGCTGGGTTACGGTATCCCCGGTCAGGCGGATGGCCAGGCTGTTGATCTTATGATCGATCGTTACGCGGTCGACGGTGTAAAACTCGGAAAGCGCGTGCTGCAGGTCGATGGTTTCCTGGAGCGTCAGTTCCCCCTGCCCTTCGATGATGGCGACCGAAGGCTTGATGGTGGTGGTCAGTTTTTCGACGGCCGAAGCCAGGTTGAACTCAAGCGCCTGGATGGAGTTGTTAAGTACTTTGTCGGGGTCCTGGCCCAGCTGGGTCATGAGCAGCTGCACGGGGACCTCTTTTCCCTTGTAGGATACGATACAGCCCGGGAAGATGATGAGCTGGCGCGATTCTCCTTTTTCATTGACCCGCAGGTCGGTGGGCTGGAGGCCTCGTTCGACCAGGAGCTTATACGCTTCGTTACGCTCTTTGGGATTTGGATTATCCGATGGATTCACAAATTCAAACTGCACATCCTTGTTATAGGCCCTGAACTCATCAAGCATCTCCCGGGTTTCGTTGGCCAGGCGCCGGAAACCGGAGGGCAGGTCGCCTTCGAGATACACCTTGAAGAAGATGATGTCATCGGCGCTCTTCAGCAGTTTCTTGGTTGCCGGTGCAAGGGAGTAACGCTTTTCTGCAGTCAGGTCGAACCGCGTAAAGAGGAAAGAGGCGATGATGTTGAGGAGTATAATTATCGCCAGCCCAATTCCCAGTCTGAGAATACTGTTCCGTCGGAGTGACTTTCTTTCGTCCCTCGTCCCTCGTCCCTCTTCCCTCTTCCTTCGTTTTACCATTTCCTCGCCTCCAGTGATAGTTTGGTTAGTAAAATGAAAACCGCCATGACGCTGAGGAAGTAGATCATATCGCGGGTGTCGATCACGCCGCGGCTGACGGAGGAGTAATGGGCGCTGAGGCCGAGCGACTGGATGACCAGGCCGGCCTTGCCCGAGAGCACGAATGTATAGATCAGTTCGAAGCCCATGTACATGAAGAAACTCAGGAACACGGCCAGGATGAAGGAGACGATCTGGTTATCGGTAACGGATGAGGCAAAGATCCCGATGGCGACGAAGGCTCCGCCCAGCATCAGCAGGCCGATATATGATCCCCAGATGGCGCCCGAATCCAGGTTGCCTTTCGGCAGGCCGAGCTCATAGACGCTGAAATAGTATATCAGGGTCGGCAGTAAGGCAAACAGGACCAGGACGATGCCGGAAAAGAATTTGGCCAGGATGATCTTTAGATCTGTAATTGGCTGGGTCATAAGCAGTTCCAATGTTCCTGATCGTTTTTCATCCGCAAAGGCCCGCATGGTGATGGCGGGGATGAGGAAGAGGAACACGAAGGGTGCGAGGACAAACAGTCCGTCGAGGCCTGCATATCCGAAGTCGGGGATATTGAATTCAAGCGGGAACACCCAGAGGAACAGCCCCGTGGTAAGCAGGAATACGATCACGACGATGTACCCGATGAGCGAATTGAGGAACCCGTTGATCTCTTTCTTAAACAGCGTAAACATGCCGGTTGGGCTTTGGAGGGTGCAAAGGTACCAATTTTGGTTGGATTACGGATGCCGGATGCCAGATGCCGGATAATTGAAAATTGAAAGTTGAAAATTGAAAATCAAAAATTGTTATCGGTTATTGGTTGTCGGTTATTGGTTGTCACTCCCCGAACTGAGGAGCAGTTGTATCGATAAAAAACATGCAGTTTTTCTTGATTTTACGTTCACTTTTATGTATATTGCATGAGTTAATTTCATTGTATGTCATTCTGTATTAGTATTTTAATAATAACATTTTTATAACAATCGTGAAATTGCCGGGATTCCCAAAAGAAAAACCCCCTTCCAAACCGGACAAAGTAATTATGCTCCACATAATAAACATTGACCAATGAGAAAGGAGGTAATGGCAAAGATAGGATAAATTAGGTTGGCCTCCTAAGGTTTATGAAAATTCTTAATGTTCAACTTCAAACTCTTTGCCTTATGAAAAAGACATTATTTCGGATAGTAATTATCCTGTTCACAGGCTGCTCATTTTCCTTTCCTGAACATGTTAGCTGCCAAACTACCTTTAATCTGTCAAACGGGCAGGTTATCCTCCAAATGAATGGTGAATTATTCAATATAACGTATTCCGATTCAGTCCCTATAGTAAACGGTGTAATTATGGTGAAACACCAACAAGGTACCGATTCTGCAACCATTGCGGATATAGAGACTGATTATGGCCTGATATTGAAGAACCTACTGCTTGCCGATTGGAGGTCATATTATGTTCCTGATTTGGATTCAACGGTTTTCCTAGTGCAATCATTATTGGGGATTCAAGAAATAGCTGACGTCAGTTTTAATTATACTTTAAATCTGTATATGACTCCTATGGATGCCCCGAACGATCCTCATTATGCAGATGATCAGTGGTATATTCCGGATATTCATGTTGATGATGCTTGGGAAATAACCACCGGAGATCCTAATCTAATTGTTGGCGTCCTGGATTTTGGTGTTGATTATACTAATCCGGATCTGGAGGTAGAATATGATCCATCTGTTTATCCTGATAATAATAGTTATCATGGAACCTGGATGACGTCTTTAATTGCGGCGAAAACTAATAATGAATTAGGAACCGCAGGTATTGCAGGTGGATGGGATAGTTCGCCGGTAACCGTTAAAAATTATAAACTAGATGGCGAAGGATATGTTTTAATGGATCTTGCTGCGACTGCACTATCCTATGCTGTCGGTGACGGTATACGGTTGTTTAATTGTAGCTGGGGGCAAGACCAGGAAACTAAAACTTGCGAGCAAATGACTCAAATGTATAACGTTTTAACCCAATCTATTGAGGATGCGTATGACCATTATAACGCTGTAATTTTTGCTGCTGTCGGAAATAACAACTCTGATAAGATCGCATATCCGGCCTGTTTGGAGGACTATGTTTTCGCAGTTGGCGCTACGGATCATGATTGGAATAAATGGACATTTGGTTCCCATTCGGGTTCCGCATATGGAGAGGGTACCTTCATTTCTGCTCCCGGGGTCGATATAATCTATCCCCTGGTCGGCCCCCCTTACGATTATGAGATTGCGTTTGGAGCAACATCACCGTCGTGTGCAATTGCAACAGGTGTTGCTGCCCTGATACTATCCAAAAACCCGTGCCTGTCAAATACAGATCTCAGGGAAATTCTGAAAAATTCTGCAGATAAAGTTGGTGGTTATGATTATGACTGGAGTGTCGAAAAGCCAGGTCATTCCATCGAGTTGGGATATGGAAAAATCGATGCCCACGAAGCTATCTTAATGGCCTCAGATCCAATCACTGATATCACTCAAAACACTACTTTCGATGAGCCTAAATGGTTTACTCATAATATCATCGTCCATTCCGGCTCAACTTTGACAATAACCTCTACCATAAAATTTACAACCGGAACAACAATAATTGTCGAAAAAGGCGGGCATCTGATTGTAGACGGTGGAATATTAACAACTGACTGTCCTGATTTTTGGGAAGGAATTGAACTTGAGAGCGACCCCGATCTTCCTCAAAGCCCAACCTCAAATCAAGGGTATCTGACACTGCAAAACGGTGCTATTATCGAAAAAGCCTATTTTGGTGTTAAGAATTATATTCCCGAACCAGATGACGAGGGACTTCCTTTCCCGTCTTCATACGGGGGCGGAATCGTATGGGCTGAGGATGCCTCGTTTATTAATTGCGCCGTAGCTGTTAGTTTTGGTCAATATCCTGATTATCCCAGTTCAAGCAGGTTTCATGACTGTTCCTTCATTACGGATCGTTATTTCTTCGCTGATCAAAATCCTTCATGCTTTGTGAACATGGGCAATGTCAAAAATCTAAAATTTTTTAAGTGTACCTTTGATAATCAAGGACCCGAATATTTCCGGGGTCGGGGCATCCAAGCTATGAACAGCACTTTTTATATCGACGGGCTGTGTACTGTTCAACAATCGCCATGTCCGCAGGAGAACATTGATCCCAGCGTTTTTCGCAATCTCGACTATGGAATCTATGCATTGAACACCGGAACAACGGACTTCTTCAAGGTAAAAAATTCCGAATTCCTTGGGAACATGCGCGGGATTTATGCTTCAGCGGTAAACTTCGCAACCATTACATCAAATACTTTTTCGGTCATCGGAATTGATCTCGCTTATGGGCTCTATTTCGAAAACTCTACAGGCTACCATATTGAGGATAATCATTTCAACGGGGATGCTGAAGGAGCTTCAGAAGAGGTCGGTGTTTATATTCGGAACTCCGGCTATGATCAGAACTGGGTATATAATAACTGGTTCACGGATCTCTACTGCGCAGCTGTTGGGGATGGAATAAACAGACGATATATCGCAAAATCCGGGCTGTGCTTTAAATGTAATGTTTTCGATGGCAATGTTACAGATCTCTTCATTACAAAGGATGTAGGAGCTCCTTTATCGGCCGACCATAGTATCTCTTTTTATCAGGGATATGATTTGCCTGGCGATACAATGCCTGCAGGCAATGAGTTTTCCGACAATGGATTCAGT
>DAIRDK010000156.1:0-6783 GCA_036796175.1 Bacteroidales bacterium
GTTTTTCCGTGGCCGCCGCCAATGACGATCCGCTTTTTATGCTTCCATTGCTCATACAGGAACTCCGGGTAGGAGTAGATCTTCAACCCGGAGTCGGTGGCCCGGATCAGTTCCGGATTGTCTTTTTTTGCATGCATGCCGAGAATGACCGCATCGAGCCCGGTATGGATCCGCCCGGGATCCCATCCCTCCGTGGGGGGCAACAGCCCGAGATTTGCAAGCCGTGTCTTGGAAGGTTCGAAGATCTCGTCGTCTGAGCCGGTAACGCGATACCCTTTCTGGTGCAGTGCGATCGCCAGGTTATGCATGGCGCTGCCTCCGATCGCGATGAAATGGACGTTCATGAGCGTGTGTTGAGCCTCAAAAGTATCCCGATTTTCGTAATTTTGCAAACCGGTGATCCGTCATAAAACAGGAGAAACAATGAGTTATCACGAAGAATTGACAGGTCTGACGCCTCAGGAGGTCCTCGCTGTTCTTGCGAAGCGGCACCCGGGGAAGATCGCATTCTCCTCGAGCCTCGGAGCCGAAGACCAGGTGATCACCCACATGATCGCGGATAGGACACTGCCGATCCGGATATTCACCCTGGATACAGGCCGGTTGTTTCCCGAAACCTACGATCTCATCGACATCACATCGAAGAAATACGGGATTGCGATCGAAGTCTGTTTTCCGGATGCCATGGAGGTACAGAACATGGTCAATCAAAAAGGGATCAACCTGTTCTATGAAAGCGTCGAAAACAGGAAACAATGCTGCGGGATCAGGAAAACAGCGCCGTTGAAAAAGGCCCTGCAGGGCATGGAGATCTGGATCAGCGGACTGCGGAGGGCACAGTCAGTGACCCGTTCGGAGTTGCAGCTTACCGAATGGGATGACGAAAACGGCATCCTGAAACTGCAGCCACTGTATGACTGGAGTGAATCCCAGGTTTGGGATTATATAAAAACGCACAAGGTGCCATACAATACTCTTCATGACAAGGGCTTCAGAAGCATCGGCTGCCAGCCCTGCACACGCGCCGTGCTGCCCGGTGAAGAGGTCCGCGCAGGGAGATGGTGGTGGGAGCATCCGGAGACGCGCGAATGTGGTTTGCACAAATAACTTTAATTAAACCGAATCGCCTTAACGGGACTGATTCTCGTAATGATCATCGACGGGATGATCAGCACGAGGTAACAGATCAACAGGGTGCCCGCATTGAGTAACAGGATGTGCACCGGATTGAGGTGGACCGGCACCACGGACACATAATACGACTCGACCGGCAGCTTCAAAAATCCGAATTGCAGTTGCAGGAGTGAAATGCCGAATCCGATGATATTGCCGATGAGCACACCGGTCCCGGTGATAAAGATGGCGTTGTAAAGGAAAATGTTCCGGATTCCGCGGTTTCTCATCCCGAGGGCTTTGAGGGTCCCGATCATCCGGGTTCGCTCCAGGATCAGGATCAGCAGGGTGGAGATCATCGTAATGGCTGAAACAAGGATCATGAGGATCAGAATGATGATGACGTTCATATCCTGGAGCCTCAGCCAGTCGAAGATCTGGGGATACAGTTGCCGGATCGTGGAAGCGTCCATGGAAAAGCCGATGGTGTGGTAGACCTCGTCACCGATCTGGTCCAGCCGGTCAAAATCATCGATCAGGATCTCGATACCCCCCACCTGGCTGCTGTCCCAGCGGTTGATCTTCTGAATGTGGCGGATATCTCCGAACACGTACATCTTGTCGAAATCCTCCATGCCCGAGTCATAGATGCCGCTGATTTTAAATTTTCTTCCGAGAACATTCTCCCCTGAAATGAAATACATGCGGAGATCATCGCCTGTCCTGAGTCGCAGCAGGTCTGCAAGGATCTTCGAGATAATGACCTGGTCGGTTCTCCCGGTGTCAGGCACGGCGAAGACCTTCCCGCTGACCATCTTATCCCTGAAAAAGCTCCAGTCGTAATCAGGGCCGATCCCCTTCAGGACCACCCCCTGGATTTCATTGTTGGCCCGGATGATGCCGGCCTTGGTGGCAAACTCCTGCAGATGTACGACGCCGGGGATCCTCCTTAGGGAATCCAGCATGCCCTGGCGCATGGGAATCGGCTGCGGGTCGAGCGACTGCGTTTGATCGAAATGGGTTACCTGGATGTGTCCCCCGAATCCGATCACCTTTTCCCGGATGGCTTTCTGAAATCCGGTCAGGATGACGATCGACATGAACATCACGGCCAGCCCCAGGGCGATGCTGACCACTGAGATCACCACGATGGGCCGGGAAAAACCGGTCCGCCCTGATGCGACCATTCGTCTGGCAATGAAATAACCGGTGTTCAACGGGGAATTCTTTCTGCAAAAGAACTCAAAAATTAGCGTCTTAGCGTCTTCGCGGTGAAAAAAAAGAGGAACTTTGTAAACGGGAGGACCAATTCATGACCTGGAGAACCATAACCGCTGTCCTGCTGTTCCTGATCCCAACTGGTGCAAGTTCCCAGATTTTACCCGGAGCCGGACGCACCGAAGAGTATCTGCCTCTTCTGAACGGGAAAAAGATCGCCATAATCGCCAATGCGGCGTCAGTGGTGAACATGACCAACGTGGTGGATACGCTCCTTTCCATGAATGTCGATGTCCGGAAGATCTTTGTTCCGGAACACGGTTTACGGATCGAAGCGGAAGCAGGACAGGAGATATCCGGAACTGTCGACAGCCTGACCAATCTCCCGGTCATCTCACTTTACGGCAAGAAGAAGAAACCTTCATCCGAAGACCTGGATGGGATTGATTTGGTTGTATTTGATCTTCAGGATGTAGGCGTCAGGTTTTACACATATGTCTCGACCCTTTCCCTGGTCATGGAGGCTTGTGCAGGGAAAGGCATCCCGGTCGTGGTATTCGACCGGCCCAACCCGAACGGATTCTATATTGATGGCCCGGTTCTGGAGACAGAGTATGCTTCTTTTGTCGGAATGCACCCGGTACCGATGGTGTACGGGATGACCATCGGTGAATATGCACTGATGGTGAACGGCGAAGGATGGTTACCTGACAGCCTGAAATGCGACCTCCGGGTAATCCCCCTGGACGGGTATACTCATTACACACCGGTGGACCTGGTGGTCAAGCCGTCACCGAACCTGACCAGTTCCAATGCCATCCTGTTGTACCCTTCCCTTTGCCTGTTTGAAGGAACGGTCATCAGCGTCGGTCGGGGTACCTGTTTCCCGTTCGAAGTGTTCGGCCATCCCGACCTGAAAGGATTCTCCTTCTATTTTATCCCTGAACAGATTCCGGGGATGGCCATGGATCCGCCTTACCTGAACAGGCGCTGCTGGGGCCTCGACCTCAGGACGTTCTATACCGAAAAACCAAAGCTCAAGGGAAGGATCAACATCACATGGCTGATCATGTCATACATCAATCTGTACAACAATCCCGATTTCTTTACCCCGTATTTCGATAAGCTGGCCGGAAATTCGATCCTGCGAAAGCAGATCATGGAGGGGAAAAGCGAACATGAGATCCGCGCCTCCTGGCAGCCCGGACTCGAAAAATTTCGTGAAATAAGAGCTAAATACCTCTTGTATCCCTGATCAATTTGTCTTGCCGGGATACACGTTCAATGCCTCTTCGAGACACCTCATGGCATTTTTAAGATCTTGTACATTAAGTACATAACTGATCCTGACTTCGTCTTTGCCCCGTCCTTTCGTGGAGTAGAATCCAGTGGCCGGTGCCAGCATGACCGTTTGTCCGTCGAAATTAAATTGCTCCAGCAGCCACTGGCAGAATTTGTCGGAGTCGTCGATCGGTAGCCGGGCGACAGCATAGAAAGCGCCACCGGGGTTCGGGCAGAAACAGTCTTTCATGTTGTTGATCGATTCCACGACGATATCCCTGCGCCTGACATATTCGTTCAGGACGTTCTGCATATATGAATCCGGCGTGTTGATGGCTTCCTCTCCCGCAATCTGTCCGAAAGTCGGGGGGCTGAGTCGGGCCTGGGCGAACTTCATGGCCGAACCCATGAGCTCCTTGTTCCGGGAGATCAGAACGCCGATCCTGACGCCGCAGGCGCTGTAGCGTTTGGAGATGGAATCCATCAGGACGACATGCTGGTCGATTCCCTCCAGGTTCATCACGGAATGGTGCTGTTTTCCGTCATAACAGAATTCGCGGTACACTTCGTCCGAGAACAGGAACAGGTCGTGTTTCTTTACGATATTTTTCAGGAGTTCCAGTTCTTCCCGGGAATACAGGTATCCGGTCGGGTTGTTTGGGTTGCAGATCATGATCGCTTTTGTCCTGGGGGTGATCGACTGTTCAAAAGAGCTGATCGGGGGCAGAGCGAATCCATTGTCGATCACCGAGTTGATCGGGACTACCCGGACGCCTGCTGCGACGGCAAACCCGTTATAGTTCGCATAGAAAGGTTCCGGGATGATGATCTCGTCACCGGGATCGAGGCAAGTCATCATGGCGAAAAGAATCGCCTCCGATCCGCCCGTAGTCACGATCATCTGATCGGTCGTGACCTCGATGTTCTGTTTTTTATAGTATTCGGCCAGTTTTTTACGATAGGATAGAATCCCTGCCGAATGGCTGTATTCTACAACTTTGATATCCGTATGGCGGATCTTATCCATGACGTTTTCCGGGGTTTCGATATCGGGCTGGCCGATGTTCAGGTGGTATACCCGGATTCCCTTTTTCTTCGCTTCATCTGCAAAAGGAACGAGTTTTCTGATAGGAGACGGGGGAACAACAACACCCCTTTGTGAGATCTTTGGCATGGCGGTTGGATTAAAAGCAAGATCGCCGGTTTTGGGCCGGCGATCGGTTCTCTGAATCAGGCTTATTTACTGGGGTTAACCGGTGTGGCTGAATTGTCAGCGGGTTTCTCTGGTACCGTGGTGGTCGGTTTGGCGACAACCTGTCCTTTGATACTCAGCACTACCCGGTTTGTTTTTGCATTTGAATAAACGGTAACGGATTTGTTGATCGGCCCGATGTTATTCGTATTGTACGTGACCTTGATCACATCGCTTTTTCCCGGGAGGATCGGCTCCTGCGGCCAGGTCGGCACCGTGCAGCCACATGAAGAGATGGGCTTGGACAGGATCAGGGGTTCTTTTCCGGTGTTGGTGAATTTGAATTCACAGGTCCCGTCTGAACCCTGAATTATTGTACCATAGTCGTGAACCGTCTTGTCGAAGGCAATCTCAGGTGCATTGGGGTTGTCGGCCGGCGTTGCAGACTGAGTTACTCCCTGTTGGGCATTGACCATAACCGTGCACCCGAGCAGGAACATCATGGAAATGAAAATTGTACGCATGTTGTTTAGAATTATGATTGATATTCCGTTTACTAACGCAAAAGTACGAATTTCATTTTGAAATGGTACTTTTTAACAAGAATTTAATGATTTCAGCAAATCCCATGCCAAACGTCAGCCGGAAAAATGAACCCGATTCTTGGATTATTCGTATCTTTGCACCCGCAAATCTGAACTTAAGATTCGCCCATGATGAATAAAACACTCTTTGTGGCCATTGGCCTCGGCCTGGCAGCCATGACCGTGTTGTTATCCTGTTCCAGGAAAAGCGCACCTGCTTCAACAGGGAATTCATCTTCTGCCCAGGTCGGCGTACCCGGTCCTCCCTGTATCATTTACAAGACCAAGAGCGACTTTTCCAGGCTGGTGCCGGTGGATCTGACCGATGACAAGTCAACCTTGTCCTCGTTTCCCGATGTGGCCGACATCTACCGGGCCGGAGAACTGGCCTATCCGACCCCGTTGCATAACGGATACCTGCTTGATAACCGGGGGATCGGGCCGAACGTGGCTTTTCTTAAATTTACCTATGAAGACTATCGGAACCTTGACGGAACCCCTGCTGCTTCTGAACTTTTTAATGCCATTATCGAAACGGATCCCCTGCTGGAAATGTACCAGTGCGGGAACCGTTCTCAATATAGCGATGTAGTCAGTGAGATAAATGCCATCATCGATACAGGCAAACTGACCGGTTGCAAGAAATTAAAGTAGTCTGAAGTAAGAACATACCAGTGGATATCCCAGATAGTAGCCTTAAAGAACTGGACAGTAAGCAATTATATTACAGCATCCTGTCCGGAGCCAAACGAATTTTTGATCATCAGCGAACGCTGAATAAGATCAATGTCTTCCCGGTCCCTGATGCAGATACGGGAACAAATCTTGCCTCCACCATGCGGTCCATCGTGAACGCAAGGATCCCGGTCGATTCGCCAAAATCAACGGCAGTGGCCATTGCCGATGCCGCGATCAGCGGGGCCCGCGGGAATTCAGGCATCATTTTTGCCCAGTTCCTGTATGGATTCAGCAATGAATTAGAGCACCAGGAAAAGCTTGATATACAGGCATTCGCAGAAAGCATGATGAAGGCCGTATCGTATGCATACGATGCGATCGCAAATCCTGTGGAAGGGACCATCCTGACCGTGATCAAAGCCTGGGCCGAACATATGTACAAACTGAAGGACATCATCGATGACTTCATCCGTTTGTTGTGGGAAGCTTATAAAAAGGCGTGTGAATCCCTGGCGGGCACCACCAAGCAGCTGACCGTCCTGGCAAAGACCCATGTGGTGGATGCCGGGGCCAAAGGATTCGTTTATTTCCTGGAAGGGATCCTGGAATTCTTCACCAAGGGAATGATTACGGAAGAGGTTTCAGACGAAGCTGAAATCGAGGAAGATATTTTTTCTGTCCAGGATCTGCACGATGAGATCACTTTCCGGTATTGCA
>DAIRDK010000157.1:0-6783 GCA_036796175.1 Bacteroidales bacterium
GGTCGCAGAACCTGCTCGAGGAAAGCGACGAGCTGCGGCAGTCGTGGCAAAACATCGGCGGCGAGGTCTACACGGTGGCGGAGATGCGGAAGGTGGCCCTGTTCCCCCTGAAGGCCGGCCGGCTGGTGATCGAGCCGCTGGAGATGGAGTGCCTGGCCCAGGTGCGGCGGCAGAACAAGACGAAGACCGGGGATCCGTTCTTCGATGATTTCTTCAACGACAGCTTCTTCTCCAGCTCCTATGCGACCGTGGAAAAGAAACTAAAATCCAATTCGCTGGCAGTCAATGTGCGGCCTCTTCCCACCGACCGGCGCCCGGCCGATTTCAGCGGGGCGGTCGGCAATTTCACCTTCACTTCCGCCGTCGACAAAACCCAGTACAAGACCAACGATCCCGTGACCTTTAAATTCACGGTAAGCGGTTCGGGGAACCTCCAGCTGATCGACAAGCTCCCGGTGTCGTTCCCACCGGATTTTGAAGCGTATGACCCGAAGGTGTCCAGCAACATCAACACGACGCCCGGCGGCGTTTCGGGCAGCCAGGTATTTGAGTACCTGATCATCCCGAGGAAGCCCGGCAAGTTCGTGATCAAACCGGTGCCGTTCACCTATTATGACCTTAAAAAGCGGCAATACATCACGCTGCTGTCGCCCGAGTACACGCTGAATGTAGCCCGGGGCGCGGGAGACCAGTCGGCCGTGACCTGGTCGGGCGCCGGCAAGGAGGATATCCAGTACATCGGCAGCGACATCCGCTTCATCGTGAGCAAGCCGTTCACCCTGAATGTCGCCGGGACGCGGTTTTTCGGTTCCTACGGGTTCATCCTGCTGCTGGCCGTTCCGCTGCTGCTCTTCATCGGGATGTGGTTTTTCTGGAGGAAGGAGCTGGCCAGGCGGAGCGACGCGGTGCTGATGAAAAACAGGAAAGCCACGAGGGTGGCCACCCGGAGGCTGCGCAAGGCCGACGGGTTCCTGAAGCAGGGGAAGCAGGAGGCGTTTTACGAGGAGATCTACCAGGCGCTGTGGGGCTATCTCAGCGACAAGTTCGGGATCCCGGTTGCCGAATTATCCCGTGAGACCGTGAGCGATACCCTGAAGGTGAAACAGGTATCCGAAAGCCTTGCGGCCGACTTCATAGCCACGCTCGACGAAACGGAATTTGCCCGTTTCGCGCCGGGCGATAAGATTCTCCGGATGGATGAGACCTACCGGAAAGCGCTTGAGATCATTGCAAAAATTGAACGCGAACTGCGGTAGCATGAAGACGACGAACCTATTGGCAACAAGGCTCCTGCCCGGTCTGATCTGGGCGGTCCTGCTGGTCGCCGCCGGCGTGGCCCGCGGTCAGGGGTCGAATGTCCTGGTGGAGAAGGCGAACAAGGCGTATGCCGACGGCCTCTATGCGGAGGCGGCGGACCTGTACAGGAAGGTTGCGGCTTCGGGGTATGCGGCGCCGGAGCTTTATTACAACCTGGGCAACGCCTGTTTCAAGCTGAACGACTACCCGGGGGCCATCCTGTGGTATGAGCGGGCCAGACGCCTGGATCCGGGCAACGAGGACATCACGTACAACCTGAGCGTAGCCAACAGCAAGATCGCCGACAAGATCGAGCCGGTGCCGGAAATGTTCTATGTGCGCTGGTATTTCCTGCTGATCAACAAGCTTCCGGCCGACGGCTGGGCCTGGATCACCGTACTCTGTTTCCTGGCAGCCATCGCGGCGGCCACGCTGTATCTCCTGTCCACCCGCCTCTTCCTCCGCAAAGCCGGGTTCTGGTCGGCGGCCCTGTTCCTGGTCCTTTTCCTGTTCGCCCTGCTGTTCGCCTTTTCGGCGAATTCACGCATCCGCAATGTCACCGAGGCCGTGATCATGACGCCAACGGTCACGGTCAAAAGTTCCCCTGACGATAAAAGCGTCGATCTCTTCGTCCTGCATGAGGGGACCAAGGTCCGTATCCTCGACCGCATCGGTTCCTGGTACGAGATCCGCATCGCAAATGGCTCGATAGGCTGGCTTCAGGCCGGCGTAATGGAGCAGATTTAGTTTTTTGACCTCTTTTTTCTCACGCTCAAGCCGCCTGCCTGCCGGCAGGCAAGGCTGGGCCTCTTCATTGTTCATTTCTTTTGCTTGCCCAAAAGAAACGAACCAAAGAAAAGGCAGGGGGAAAACATACCTCTCGATACACCCTCCTGCCATGCGGCCTTGCCCTGAAATAATTTTTGCGGAATTAACTTTTTCTTTTATATTTGTTGGTTTGAACGAAGCCTCTTTCGGGAGAGTGAAAGTGATTGATTTTACTGATGTTGCAAATATAAACCAACCGATAAACCTTCAATAACTAAAACCAGGGATATGAAAAACACACTTTTACCATGTTGCTTTTCAGCGTTACTACTCGGATTTTCTCTACTCCTGTTTTCCAACCTGACTATCGCCGCCGGGCCGGATAAGCACCAGGGTGATGTACGCATGCAGAAGATGCGCGTCAACCAGGTGACGGGAACGGTGGATCCTGCCGACGTCATGAAAGCAAGGCTTCAGGCAGAACAGTTGAGCACCAAGTCTTCGGCAAACCTTGGACTCGACTGGAATTCAATGGGCCCCATCAATTTCTCCGGCCGCAGCCGGGTGGTGATCTTTGACAACCGCGACACATCCGGCCTCACCCTTTATACCGGAGGCGTCACCGGGGGCGTATGGAAATCCACCAACCAGGGCCTCACCTGGGTTCCCGCCAATACGGGATCGGAGCAGATCCTGAACGTGTCGGCCATGACCCAACTGCCTTCCGGCACCATTTTCGCCGGAACCGGTGAATATTATTGCGGAGAGGGGTTTAAAATGGGTTCCGGCCTGTACAAATCCGATGACGGCAGCAACTTCTACCTTGTCCCTGGTGCAGCGCCTGCCGCCAACGATCCGTCGACCGACTGGGCCTATATCAAGAAACTTACCGTCAACCCCGGCACAGGCCGCCTGTTCGCCATCACCAACCTGGGCGTCCGTTACTCCGACAACGGCAGCGACTGGTACGTCGTGAAGAACGGCAACGCCACCGATATCGTGATCGGTGCCGACGGACTTGTGATCATGGCCGTGAACGACTCGGTCTTTATCTCGCCGACCGGCAGCCTGACCTCGTTCCTGAATGTATCCACCAATACAGCCACCACGCTTCCCACGGACGACGTTGGCAACATCGCCCTGGCCATCGCCCCCAGCGACCCCCAGGTCATGTATGTCTCCATCGCCAGGGAATCGGACGGCTTCCTGCTTAACGTCTACCGCACCGCCGACCGGGGCGCCACCTGGTCGGTCATCTTCCCGAGCAACACATCCTATGAACCGTTCTCCGGATTCGGCTGCCAGGCGAATACGCTGGCCGTTTACCCCACCGACGCCAACAAGGTCTTACTCGGGGGCATTAACTGCTGGCTGGGAGAACAGTACCAGCCGACCGGCTACTTCAACTGGGAGCTCATTTCCCAGGGAGGCACCAATCTCTTCGGAGAGATCTACGCACCCTATTTCCATTATGACTATAAGTTCAATCCGGCCGATCCGTACAAATTCGCCATTGCTTCCGACAACGGGGTCACCATCGGCACCATCGGCTCTTCCGGGGTTACGTTCCAAACCACCAATAAGAACCTGCTGACCTCCCAGATGAATTCCGTTACCTTCTCCATTTACAAAGATGCGCTGATAGGCGGCGGCAACAGCGTCGGCACGCAGGTCATCGGCGCCCTCCCGGCCAACGATCCGAAAGACGGTGTCAACCTCTGGGCTCCGTTTGACTATATCACCGGGACCTACTGCGAATGGTCGATGATCAACCCGAAAACGATCTATTACGGGGCGGTCGAAAGCGGAGAACCCTACCTCCGTTCCGACGACATGGGCACCACGCCTTCTCCCACCTTCCTTGGCAGCATCACCAGCTCGCTGACTAATTTCCTGCCGATCCATAACTGGGAAAGCTTCAATTTCGAGAATACCCGGGATTCCGTGACCTTCCGGGCCATCGATACGATCCCCGCGGGCACGACCGTCCAGGTGGAAAGTTCGAATGTCCGTTTCAAATTCCCCTATGTTCTCCCGGTTAACATGTACCCCGGAGACACGATCCGCGTTCCCGACGTGGTGCAGAGCCGTTTCTTCATCTACGGGACCCTCAGCCAGTCGGGGATCTTCATGACCAAAGACGCGCTGAAATTCTCCGTCGATCCCACCTGGTTCCAGCTGGGTGAAACCGACCAGATCGTCAGCATGGCCGTTTCCGACGACCTCAATTACCTCTGGGCCGGAACGGGTACCGGCAAACTCTACCGGTTCTCGAATATCGCCCTGGCGTATGATTCGGCTACAGCCGATTTCCACAGCCCGACCTGCATCGTGGCATCCGAAGATTTCTCCTACCCCGAATTCAGCGGCCGCTACATCACCTCGATCGCCATCGACCCGAACGACAACAACACCGTGCTGGTGACCCTCGGGAATTACGGCAACAGCAGCTATGTCTATGTCACGCAGAACGCGCTTGACTCGCTGCCGGCCTTTACCAGCGTCCAGGGCACCCTGCCTGCGGCGCCGGTCTTCTCCTCCGTCATCGAAATGCACGGAGGCACCAAGGCGATCATCGGGACCGACTTCGGCATCTACAGCACCGACAACCTCCTGTCGGGATCATGGTCCGCCGATTTTACCGGCATGGGGAATGTCCCCGTGACCATGCTCAGGCAGCAGACCACCAACCACTTCCTCGTGCAGAACTACGGCACGATCTATGCAGCCTCTTACGGCAACGGGTTCTTCACTGACAACACGTTCTACACACCTCTGGGCATCGATCCGGGCAACGGGAACAACCACCAGGCCGCCAGCCTCAAAGTGATCCCGAACCCGGCGAAGGACAAGGCCTCGGTGACCTATAAACTGGCCGAACCGACAAACGTTACCCTCTCCGTGTACGACCTGTCCGGCCGCCTGATGATCCAGCGCAACATGGGCAACCAGCCGAAAGGCGACCACTCCGAGGTCATCGACCTGTCGGGCTTCCATGCCGGCACCTATGTGATCCGGGTGAACGATGCGCACGCCAAGGTTGTTAAGATTCAGTAGAAACTAAAAAAAACGAGATAATCATGAAAAAGATATTCCTATCCCTGGTAACGCTCATCGTTGCGACCGGACTTGCGGCCCAGCCACTGGTCTATACGCCGACGCTCAAAAGCCCGCTTAACGCCGCCGACAAGCAGATGCCCAACGTGACGGTGAGCTGGAACGCCATCGCCGGAAGCCTCAGCCTGCAGTACCAGGTGCAGATCGATACGACAGCCAGCTTCAATTCCCCGCTGAAGATCGACGCCACGCAGACGTTGCTCACCGGTTACCAGACCAGCCAGCTCCTGTTCGGAACCACCTACTATTGGCGTGTACGCGCCATCGACGGCGATACCTCATACTGGTCGGAAGTGTGGAATTTCAAAGTCTTCAGCCAGGTCGAACTTTCCATGCCATCCAACAACGCCACCGACCAGGAAGCCAACGTGGAACTGAAATGGAAAACCACGATCAACAATGTCACCATTACCGGCGTGACCCAGTTCGATTACCAGATTGATACCTCCCTGTCATTCAGCTCACCGCTGCTGAACAGCGGCACGGTCGCCTCCACGGTATTCTCCTACAAGAACGTGGAACTCTATTTCGGACAGGTCTATTACTGGCGGGTGCGCGCCAAACATGCTCTCTCCACCTCCGACTGGACCAATCCGAATGCATTCACCACGCTCGATGACGTAACCCTCCAGACGCCGGCCAACAACTCGAGCAACCAGTCGCTGAATGCCAACATGAAGTGGAAGATCGTCGGCAGCGCGATCTCGTACCGGTACCAGATCTCACCTGATGCCGACTTCACGAACGTCGTATTTGACGCACAGACCGACACGAACATCGTCCAGGCACAGATGCTGCAGTTCGGCATCAAATACTACTGGCGGGTCCGCGCACGGAACCTCCTGGACACCACCAGCTGGGGAGATGCCAACAACTTCACGACCATCAATACGGTGCTCCTGAAAGGCCCGGCACAGAACGAACAGAATGTGACCACGCTGCCTACCATGACCTGGACAGGGCAGACCGGCATCGAGGGTTACCAGCTGCAGATCGCTTCGGACAACAGTTTCTCCAATCCGTATATCAATTCATTTCCCGCGTCGGATGTCACCTCATACCAGGTGCTGAAGACACTGGCGTCGCAGACCACCTATTACTGGCGGATGCGGGCCTTCTCCAACGGCGGGATCCTGGCCGATACAACCGACTGGAGTGCTGTCTGGTCGTTCAAAACCGGCTTCGGAACCGGGATCGACGATCCGTCCAACCTGGCCTTCAGCCTTTATCCTAATCCGACAACCGGAAAAACCTTTATCCGGATGAACCTGACCGAAGCAGCCACTGCGCAGGTCGCCATCATGGACCTGCTTGGCAAGACGGTCCTGCAGACCGTGATCGAGCTGAAGAGCGGATACAATGCCCAGGAGATCTCCACCGGCGACCTCCGGAAGGGTATTTATGTGCTGCGCCTGACGATTGACGGCAGGACGGTGAATCAGAAGCTGATCGTAGAATAGGTGAGAGGCGACGCGGCGCGTCGCACGTGATGATCTTAAGAGGGCGGCTCACAAGGCCGTCTTCTTTTTTTGTTTGTTTTTTGATCAGTTCATTTCTTTTGCTTGCCCAAAAGAAACGAACCAAAGAAAAGGGCAGCCTCGG
>DAIRDK010000158.1:0-6716 GCA_036796175.1 Bacteroidales bacterium
CTTTCCCGTAGTCATTCATGGCAAACCAGGCTGCTCCCGTGTTCTGGTCGATCCGTGAACACTGTCCCAGTGACACGGCCAGCTTCCTGGCAACCCAGTACAATATCAATGCCGTTTCAGGATCATCCGTTAACAGTGAGATATTCCCTCTGAGGTAGAATACATCGGCCAGTAGCCCGGAATCAGGACAGGCAACGGATATTTCTTTTTCGAGTGTTTCCAAAATATCCGAAGCCATCCCATAATGGCCCGCAACAACCCATTGCGCAATTGCGGAAATACGGTTCGAATACCGGTTCCGGCAAGCGGTGTCCTGAGTGTTTGCTTCAGGCGTGAAGAAAACGATCAGGAACAGGACAACTAAAAAGTTATGACTGATCTGTTTATTCCACACGAAGTTTGCCGACCGTTACAAGTTCTCCGTTCATCAATATCTTCCAATAGTAGAGCCCCGGTTGCAGGGCCGTAGTTGCCAGTTTTAATCCCCCCGGTTCCTTAATCCCGGCAATCGTAATCCGGGTTCCTTTGTTATCAAAAAGCTGCACCTCGACATTCGCGGCAGTCTCCGTTATCCATTTGAACCCGGTTTCCTGTCCCTTGTTTACACTCGAAACGGGTTTTGGCTCTTCCACCTTGATCCCGTCTGCCCTTGTAGCTTCTCCCACCAGGCTTTCAAGAGACGGAAACGGTTTGTAATTATCCGCAATGAGCTCGACGTGCTCCTTGTGCTCAGCCGGTTCCTGAGCCGGCTGGCTAACCGCTGAATCCTTTTTGATCAGGGTCATGGCAGGTTTTACTTCCGGCCGGCCGGCCATAAAATGCCTGGCCAGTATCGCTCCGCCAATGGCCAGCAGGATGATCAGCACAGCTGCCAGAAGGAACCAGCCGGTCAGGCCGGGACCCCGCCGTTTTCTTGCTTCCAATATCGCTTTGCGCAACTCCAGCAGGTCCTTCTCCTCCAGCACTCTGTTGATCTCTTGATCTACACTGACCTCCCTTCGGAGCTCCTCATCATGTTCCAGCATCCGGAGAAACATCTCCAGTTCTTCGCCGTCTAAAGTACCTTCATTGTACCTGACGATCCATTCATTGATCTTTTCCCGTTCCATGCTCAAAAATATAACACTGACATTGCGGATCGTTGATGATCTTTTTCCTCAACATGTTTTTGCAGGCGTATTTCCGGGATTTGACATATTTCTCTCCGCTTAGGCCCAGTTCACGGGCAATCTCTTTCAGCGGAATTTTGTCCATAAACAGCAACAGGAGCTTCTGGCAATCCTTTGGCAGGTTGAGAAAATGCATCTGAAGCAGGCGGAGCCGCGCCAGGTTGTCCTCTCGCAACTCTTCATCCCTCAGCTGGTACTGGATGCTGCGTTCGTTCACCTCCAGGTCGTCGCGGTAGACCAGCTTCCTGGTTCTCTCCAGCCGCTGCATCCAGATATTCTTGCAGATGGCGTAAAAGTACGTCTTCAGGCTGCAGTTGAGCTTACCCCTCCCTTTTGAGAATTTCCGGTAAAGAATGACGAGCCCGTCCTGGAAGATGTCCTCCGCATCTTCATATACGCCGTTGTTCTGTTCGATCATCGACAGGATGCACGGGAAATACTCCCGGTAGAGGTACCGGATCACCCTCTCCTGCTTCTGCTTCAAACCCTGTATGATCGCCTTGTCGGAAAAATGGATCATAAACCGATTTATCTCCCCTTAATCCGGTTCGACCCCAAAAGGTAATGCGGTGTTGAAAACTTTTTTTACAATTCCGGCTTCACGTCGAGGTTATAGAACACGAACGACCACAGGTCGGTGACCTCCTCGATCAGCTTGGCGGTGGGTTTTCCACCTCCGTGACCGGCCTTGGTGTCGATGCGGACCAGGATCGGGTTCTTTCCCTCGTTCTTCTCCTGCAGGGTGGCCATGAATTTGAAGGTATGCGCCGGCACCACCCGGTCGTCATGGTCGGCCGTGAAAGCAAGGGTAGCCGGATAGCTGGTGCTGTCCTTGATATTATGCAACGGAGAGTATTTGATCAGGTAATCGAAGCCCTCTTTCGTGTCGCTGGTGCCGTAATCGCTGGCCCAGGCATGGCCGATGGTGAACTTGTGGTAACGGAGCATATCCAGGACCCCTACCTGCGGGATCGCCACTTTGAACAGGTCGGGACGCTGGGTCATGCAGGCGCCTACCAGCAAACCGCCGTTCGAGCCGCCCATGATGGCGAGCTTCTCCGGGCTGGTGTACTTCTCGGCAATGAGGTACTCGGCTGCGGCGATGAAGTCGTCAAACACGTTTTGCTTGCGCTCCTTGGTACCGGCCTTGTGCCAATCCTCGCCATACTCTCCGCCTCCCCTGAGGTTCGGCATGGCATATACGCCGCCGCTCTCGAGGAAGATGATCCTGCTTATGCTGAACCCGGGAGTCATGCTGATGTTGAAGCCGCCGTACCCATACAGGAGGGTCGGATTGTTGCCGTCAAGCACCAGGCCCTTCTTGTGGACAATAAACATAGTGACCGTGGTCTTGTCCTTGCTTGGATATTCGACCTGTTTCACCTCATACTGTTCGGGATCGAAATCGACTTCAGGCTTCGTATAGACCGACGATTCATTCTTTGCAACGTCATATTTGAACACCGTTGGCGGATAGGTGAATGAAGTATATGCGTAGAATGCCACGTTCTCCCCTTTCTTGCCGCTGAAGCCGGCCAGGGTTCCTAACCCGGGAAGGGCTACCTCGTGCTGGAACTTCCCGTTGAGATCATACACAAAGGCGACGGAATGGGCCCGTTGCTGGTACTCTGCAACGATCTGGTTCCCTGCAAGGGTTACGGATTCCAACACATTTTCCGCTTCCGGGATGATCACTTTCCATTTATCCGGTTTCGGATCAGCCGGGTCAACCAGTACAAGCTGCTTTTTAGGAGCCTTGTAGTTCGTCACCATGAGGAACTTGTCGCCGATGTTATCCACAATGCCGTAATCGTAGTCAAACCCCTCGGCAATCTGTTTGAAAGGCATGTCTTTCTTAGACAGATCTCTGTAATACAGCGCATTACCACTTGTCGATTCCGATTCGTAGAGGATCAGGAACCGTTCATCCTCGGTGGTACCCGCGCCATAGTTCCGGAGCGGGAATTTCGGGTTGGCGAAGATCAGCTGATCATCGGACTGCGGAGTCCCGACTTTATGGAAATAGACTTTATGGTTTTCATTCTGTTTCGAAAGTTCACTGCCCTTTACAGGTTCATCGAAGCGGCTGTAATAGAAGCCGTCGCCCTGCCACGACATGCCGGAGAACTTTACCCAGTGCAGCGTATCGGGAAGCTTGTTTCCCGTGGCGACCTCCATCACCAGGATGTCGTTCCAGTCGGAACCGCTTTTCGCCAGACTGTAAGCCATGTATTTGCCGTCGCGGGAGACGGAGGTGCCGGCGAGGGCAATGGTCCCGTCCTCCGAAAGGGTGTTGGGATCAAGCAGGACTCTTGGCGTGCCTTCAAGGCCTTCCTGCACGTATAGCACCGACTGGTTCTGCAGTCCGTCATTCTTAGAAAAAATATACCAGGGACCCTCTTTCGACGGAACGCCGATTTTCGGGTAATCCCAGATCTTCGTCAGCTTCTCCTTCAGTTTTTCGCGGTACGAGATTTTTGATAAATAGTTGTCTGTCAGTTCATTCTCAAGCTTAACCCATTCGGCGGTCTCGGCAGAGGTATCGTTTTCCAGCCACCGGTAGGGATCGGCGATCTTTGTTCCAAAGTAATTATCGACCGTATCTACCTTGCGGGCAACGGGATACTTGAGGTTTTGTTTACAGGCGCTCATGGTCATAAGGAGGCTCAGGATGACTAAAAAGGAAAGCTTTTTCATGGGGATTTGGGGATTAATCACAACAAATATATAAAAATCCGATGCAGGGATGCAAGGGGGCAGGGAGCAGGGATGCAGGCAATCTGTTGTCGGTTAACGGTTACCTGTTTTCGGTTTTCATTATCTTTACCACACATTTATCACTCCTATGACTCTTTCTTTCCGTCTTGGTCTTGCAACAGCTGTTGCTTTTCTGACTTGTTCTGCCTTCCCCCAAAATCCCGAAAAGCTCATCACGCCCACCCTTCTGTGCGATCACATCGATTATCTCGCTTCGGATTCGCTGAAAGGCCGCAATACGCCCAGCCCCGGACTCGATTCGGCTGCAGCGTATATTGCACGAGAATTCCAATCCGAAGGGCTGAAACCGGTCAACGGGAGCTATTACCAGACATTCTACATCTGCAAAAAGAACCTGGGGGATAAAAACATCCTGTCGGTCATCACAAAAAACGGCGAACAGCATGAGCTTAAACTGAAAACCGGTTTTATTCCTTTTGATATTTGCTCCAGCGGGAAGGTTGACGCTCCGCTGGCCTTTGCCGGTTACGGGATCACGGCACCTGAATACAACTTTGACGACTACGCCGGACTGGATGTTACAGGGAAGGTGGTGCTGGTACTGCGCAACGAACCTCAGAAAGAGGATTCCGGTTCGGTCTTCAACGGTGTCGAGAGCACCCGCCACTCCTCCCTCAACTCGAAGATGCTCAATGCCGCGCGTCACGGGGCTGTTGCGATCCTGCTTGTGAACGGCCCGCTGAACTACACCTCCATGAAACCCCGCGGCTTTACCTGGCCTGCGCTCTCTAAAGTGATCCCTCCGGATGCCCTGCCGTTCGGCATCTGCGGCGAGAACGATACAGTCATGCCTGTGATCCACGTTGGCGAAGAGCTGGTGGATCTTCTCTTCGGAAGTGTCGATTCGCTCCGCAGGATCCAGTCGGCCATCGACAGTCTGCTGAAACCTGTTTCATTCGAATTGACGGGTGTTTCAGTATCTGCAGAAATTACCATGAAAGAGGACAGGCTGCAAACCCAAAATGTGGTTGGGATGATCCCGGGAACAGATCCTTCCGGCGAAGTGCTGGTGATCGGCGGACATTACGATCATGTCGGTCTTATGAAGGAACATGCCGACTCGATCAAGGACTACATTTTCAATGGCGCCGATGATAACGCCTCGGGCACATCAGGTGTGATGGCGGTTGCAAAGGCCATGGCAGCGATGAAAAAGTCTCCTGAACGGACGGTCCTGTTCATCCTCTTTGCAGGAGAGGAGAAAGGTCTCTTCGGATCGAGATATTACGTGAACCACCCACTTCTGCCACTTGAAAAGACCGTTGCCATGCTGAACCTGGATATGATCAGCCGCAACGGAGCCGATTCGCTCAGGCTTGCCGGTGCATCCGTCAGCCCTGATATCGCGAAGATCATCCGGAGAGAAAATAAACAACCGAAGATGCTCCTCACCAACGACGATGACTTCATGGGCGGCAGTGATCATTATCCTTTCTACAAAAAGCATATCCCGTTCATGTTTTTCTTCAGCGGACTGCATAAGGATTACCATACCGTGCGCGACAATCCCGACCGGGTGGACTGCAACAAAGCCGCCAGGGTGTCAAGGCTGGTGTTCAGAACATCAGTTAACATCGCCAACTCGACGGACCATTACAGGCTGACGGAGAAAGAGGAGGGATTTTCGCTTTTTGATTAAAATGGAACACAGATAAACACAGACACGCACAGATAGACACAGAATAAAAACAGTGAAAATCTGTTTTATCAGCGTCATCTGTGTTCAAACAAAAGAAGTATGAAAAAAAACCACATTATTCTGTTGCTTGGCTTGTTTGCCGTTATTCAGGTCTACAGCCAGGAAAAAGTCTCTTTGTCATACAAAATGGAACAAGGGAATACCTATCGTTACAAGAGCGAATACACCATAAACTCCGCCACGGAGATGATGGGTAACGAAATGAAAGGCACAACCGAAATCAGGCATCTCATCCGCTTCGAAGTGGACAGCCTCAAGGCAAACGGCAACATGTACCTGATCATCAGCAAGGAGGAGGCCTCGGTTCACTCCAACATGATGGGCAGGGACACCACGATCGAACAGTCGAACGACATCGGTAAAAAGACGGGGATCGAAATCGCACCCAACGGCGACAAGGTGTCGACAACCTTGATCGACAGCACTTCACCGGGAACAGACCTGTTTTTCGGGAACAATGAACTCGGGTATCTTCCCGCCGGTCCGGTTGCCATTGGCGAAACATGGAACAAAACCAGCGTGGATACCACGGATTCGGAGGGACAACAGATCATCACAACCACCGAAGCGACCTATATCCTGGCCGGCAGGGAAGAAAAGAACGGCCGCCTGTGCTACAAGATCACCTACAGAAAAGCATCGGAACTCACCGGGAAGCTCAACCAGATGGGAATGGACATGTTCCTGGAGGGGGAAGGCGAGACGGCAGGCACATTCTGGTTCGACAACGCGCGGGGCATCCTCATTGCTGACGAATCAACGATGGACCAGGATGTCACCATCGCCATCACCGGCCAGTCGCAAATGACGATCCCTTCCACCCAGTCGGTAAAAACCAGAACTTATCTCATTGAATAGTTATGAACAGGTTGATCCTCATTTTAGGTCTGGCCATCACCATTCAGGTAAGTGCAGGACAGCCTGCCGCGAGTATCATCACCCCGGATGATTACAGCGCCAGGCGCGCAAAACTGGCCGCCATGGCCGATTCAGCATCGGTCCTGGCGATGAAAGGGAGCGACGAGAACTACGACGAGATCGGGAGGTTCAGGCAGGACCGGGATTTCCTT
>DAIRDK010000159.1:0-6659 GCA_036796175.1 Bacteroidales bacterium
TTCACAGTCGTCCGCCAGAAATGCTTTACAGGGCTGAATATTAAAAACCAGCAGGCGCAACTGATGATTCTCGACCTGCCGACCGGCAAACAGGATTTCGTTCCGGTAACCGGCAGTCCGCAGACCAGCTTTGCCGCCCTGCAGGCGGATCCGGCCGATATGACCCTGACCGCGGTGGTCAGAAAGCAACTGACCAAGCGATTTTGGGACAACTACTTTGTACGGATGAACCCGGACGGGACCCTTTTGGGCGAAACCCTTATCGTTACGCAGGCCCCTGAACGTCAGCTGGCTGAATCCCGCATCTTTTCCCTGCCGGGGGGTGAAAAACTGGTTGCCGGAAGCTATGTCCTGACCTCCTCCCTGTCGGATCAGCACCAGAAAGGAACAGCGAAAACAACGGGACTGTTCATCGCCGGATTTTCAGGGCTGACCCAGACCAGCGCGAAATTCACCAACTTTCTTGACCTGAAATGCGCCGACTCCTTCCTGAGTGAACGGGATATCATGGCCATCCGGAAAAAAGCGGTCAAAAAAAGCAAAATCATCACCGAATATTCAGCCGACCTCAATCTGATCATGCACGATATCATCCCAAAGGATGACCATTTTATCCTGTTGGGGGAAGCTTACTATCTCCAGTATCATACCGAATCGTTCACCGATTTTGATTTTTACGGCCGCCCGTATACCAATTCGTATTCGGTGTTCGACGGCTTTCGGTTCACCTCGGCGATCGTGGCCTCGTTTGATTTTTCCGGGAACCTGCTTTGGGACAACTCCATGGAGATCCGAAACTTATTGTCGGAGAACCTGGATCCCAAAGTCTCGATCATGTTCAGCGGTGACGATGCCGTGCTGACCTATCTGAGCGACGGCAAGATCGGCTACAAGATCATCCGGGAGGGCACGACCATTGAAAAGACCGATTATACCGACATCGATCTGTCGCTGCCGGAGGACCGGCTGGTCAATGAAACAAAAAGCAGAATGGTGAGGTGGTACGATAACTACTATCTATGTTACGGGTACCAGGAGATCAAAAACCTCTCTTACACGGGCAATGCGACCAAGCTGGTCTTTTTCTGCAACAAGGTGAGATTTGATTAGTAATTACTTGAGGATGATGTACTCTTTGTCGTCACAGGTTGATACCACAATCGTTGTGTCTTTGTAGAATTCGTTGCAGGTCAGCTTGAAATTGTATGCAATATCGCCCTGTAAATCAAGACATTCCATATGATCCTTCAGAACACTGAACTGCAGGTTTAGTTGCAGTACATCGATCACGACGGTCGAGTCAAGTTTGTTAGTGAAACAAATCTTGCCAATCCCGTCACAGGGGATGGTATCTTCCTGTTTGCAACCTGCGGTCACAAGCAGAGCAACGACGAACAGTGCCGGGAGAACGAAACGGATGATCTTCATGGGTAAAAGGTTAGGGTTGGACAAATGTAAATGAATAATCCGATGATGACCTATGAGAATGACAACTAAAATCCCGATAAGTTTCACCGGGATACAAATTTCATGCTATTTTTTTATCTTTTTACATGATCTTGAAAATTTTATTTGACAGATAATCAATATTTTATGATTTATTTTAAAATAAAGTATTGATTTTACCCTAAAATTATTTTATTTTGTTAGGGTATTTGCAGAATTGGAAGATAAAAAGATGTTATCTTTGTGTTATTATCGGAACAGAAAAAAGTTCCTGCAAGGAAGCAACCTTACAGTGAAACCTTTTTCTTTGTATTTGTGTATAAATAGTTAATGGTTTCATAACATAATCAGCAACCATATGTTCCACAGATTTCTACGATTCAGTATCGTCTTTCTATCTCTGATCCTGACCACAACGCGCATGATCGCGCAGCCCTGTGCAGATACGCGGCCTGTGATCTCCGGACCGGGTGTTGTCAGCAATAACCAGTTGGGTGTGATCTATTCCACGCCGAACATTCCCGGGCATACCTATTCCTGGACTGTTACCGGAGGAACAATTGCATCGGGCGCCGGTACCAGCCAGATCACCGTCAACTGGAACAATGTGGGGACAGGCACAGTAACGGTCACAGAGACCAATCCGGCGGCCGGCTGCAATGACAATGCATCCGTCATAGTGGCCATTCAACCCCTGCTGATATCTTATCTTTATTACACGAATACTTCCTGTTACGGCGACAGCCTTTCGTTCTGGGACGCTTCGGTTGCTGATCCGGCGAACCCGATCGTTAGTTATTTCTGGGATTTCAGCGACGGGAATACCTCGACGCTTCAGAACCCCGGGCATATCTATCTTCCTCCTTATAATGTTACCTACACGGTTACACTGATCGTCACGAATGCTGGCGGGATGCGCGATACCATATACGATGCCGTGTACGTGAACCCCAACCAGTTCATCCCGACGGTCAATGTGGCCACCGCAGTACCGCCTTGTGCATACCAGCCCGTTGTGTTCAACAGTTCAGGGTCGACCACTCCCCCGGGTACCGGGACCATCATTCACTGGGACTGGAATTTCGGCGATCCCGGGTCGGGAGCCAACAATATCTCCCACTTGCAGAACCCGACGCATGTCTTTACCTCTCCGGGGACTTATACCATATTTGTTGAGATCACGAATGAACGTTACTGCAAATCCGATACTACCTTCCAGGTTACCGTAGCACAGTCGGTTCCTACCGCACAATACACCTTCTCGGCACCCACCTGTGTGAACAACCCGGTGTTCTTCACCGATAATTCCACGTTCCCGGCCGGCCGCGACATCGTGACCTGGATCTGGAACTTTGCTGACGGTACACCGCCAGTCACCATCAATGCCCCGGCCAGCCCGGATGTTTCTCATGCCTTTGCCGGCGTTGGGCCCTACCCGGTTCTGCTGACCGTAATCAACAACCTCGGCTGCCGTGACTCCATTACCAATCCGGTCAGACCCGATCCTTCGCCGATCGCCGACTTCTCCTACAATTCAGCCTGCGTCGGGAATCCGGTCCAGTTCAATAATGAGACTTTGCTCAACGGGGGGCCCGTCGTAGCCTCCTGGTTCTGGGATTTCGGCGACCCGGCTTCCGGCCAGAACACATCGATCCTGAAAAATCCCAGCCACACGTTCTCAGCCATCGGTACCTACACCGTCATGCTGGTGGCCATCAATACTACCGGATGCCCCGATACGGTATACCAGACCCTCACGGTCTTCCCGATCCCT
The DNA here is from genome assembly GCA_036796175.1 of Bacteroidales bacterium. Lineage (GTDB taxonomy): Bacteria > Bacteroidota > Bacteroidia > Bacteroidales > FEN-979 > DAIRDK01. The sequence goes on from DAIRDK010000159.1 coordinate 3,221, forward strand.
GGTGTGGATTTCACCTGGAACCTGGGCAGCCAGAACAACGAGATCGAATTCCACCTGGATACGATCACTACGCCGATCAACATGATCGGCAACATGATCCTCTGGAACTTTGGCGACGGCACTTACGGTTACGGCCGGAATCCGACCCATATCTACCCGGCACCGGGCAGCTTCCTGGTCACCTGCACGGTGACCGATACCATCGGGTGTTCCAACTCCATCACGTATGAGATTGACGCTCCTGCCAACCCGGTGGCGTTCTTCTCTTCCAATTCACCCGTATGCGACGGTCAGGAGGTTTGCTTCACAGACCTGTCCTCCGTGCCTACTCCGCCATTCGGATGGATCACCACCTGGATCTGGGATTTCGGCGACGGAACAGCAAACGATACGATCTATTTTCCGAACAATCCCAACGTCTGCCATACCTACCTGACCATCGACACCTTCGCAGTCACCCTGACTGTGATCGATAACAACGGGTACAACAGTTTTTATACGGCTAACGTTTACATCCTTCCCAATCCCGTGGCCAACTTCACCTTCTCCGTGGGCTGCGCCGACCAGATCGTTCAGTTCACGGACGCATCCTTCGCCAACGGGGGAGGCAATATCATTTCGTGGGACTGGAATTTCGGAGATCCCGGTTCAGGGATCAACAATACGTCCGCCATGCAAAATCCCACCCACATTTTTGCCTACGGCGACTCCTGTTACAATGTCCGTCTCATCATCCGGAACTTTAACGACTGCTGGGATACGATCACCAAACAGGTTTGCATCCTGCCTCACCCAGCCGTCGATTTCACGCATGATACGGCCTGTATCAACGACCTTGTGACATTCATGTCCGATACGGCATATATGGATCTTGGCCGGATCGCCACCTGGTCATGGGACTTTGGCGACGGCACTCCGCCGGTGACTGACCCGATCACGACCCAGCACCTCTACATCGCCCCGGCTGTCTATACCGTGACACTCACGGTGGTGGATACCAGCGGATGCATCAATGACACTAGCCATACGGTGGAGGTGCACCCCCTGCCGGTACCCAATTTTACCTGGGACGCACCCAACTGCCAGGGAACCGCAGTGCAGTTTACCGACCTCTCTTACGTCCCTGCCGGATTTACCGGTTACGTAGCCCGCTGGTTCTGGGATTTCGGAGACGGAACCACGCAGAATATAGTCCTTCCGACTTCTCCCAATGTACAGCATACTTACACCGGCCCGGGGATAACGTATACCGTCCGGCTGACCATTTGGTCCAATGACAGTTGTACATCTTATATTGAAAAGACGATCAACCTGGTGCCCGCACCCCTTGCCAATTTCTCCTATTCAGCCGTCAACTGCGCAGACCAAAGGGTCAACTTCACCGACCTGTCGCAATCGAACGGCGGAGGGAATATCGTTAGCTGGGCATGGACCTTCGGAGACCCGGGTTCCGGCATCAACAACTTCTCCACACTGCAGAATCCGAGTCACCTGTATGCCGCTGCTGGAACCTACACCGTGCAGCTGATCGTCACCAATGTGAATAATTGTGTGGATACCACCAGTGTCGACATCACCATCGGCCTGGCTCCCGTGGCCCAGTTCACGGCGGATACCGCCTGCCTCGGAACACCCACCCAGTTCACCGACGGTTCGATCCCGAATGCAGCAAGTATCATCTCTTATAACTGGAACTTCGGAGACGGAACACCAGCTTCAACCATTGCCAACCCGACTCATACCTATGCCACTTACGGGATTTACAATGTCACCCTGACTATAACGAACTCCAACGGTTGCGTGCATGACACCACGATCCAGGTACTGGTCAACCCGCTGCCTATTGCCGCCTTTACCATCAGTGCCCCGAACTGCCAGGGCGCCCTGGTCAACTTCACGGACCAGTCCACTACGGTTCCCGGATTTTTCAGCCAGATCGTCAGGTGGTTCTGGGACTTCGGCGACGGCAATACAGCAAACATCCTGTTCCCCGCCAGCCCGGATGTATCCCATACTTACACCGGACCGGGACTGAACTATACCGTGACCCTTACGATCACGACGAGCGACAGTTGCGTGCACAGTGTTTCCCATGTGGTCAACCTCATAGCTTCCCCGGTTGCGAATTTCTCGTACCCGCCAACCAGCTGCGAAACCCAACTGGTGCAGTTCACCGATCTGTCCCAACTTAACGGAGGAACCAACCTGACCAGCTGGAACTGGAATTTCGGCGATCCGGCATCGGGCGTGAACAACGTGTCAACCGCACAGAATCCGCAGCACGCGTTCACTACGTCTGGAACATTCATTGTGACCCTGATCGTTTCCAATTCGAGCAACTGTACCGATACGGTAACCAAATCGGTCGTCGTCAGCGCCAAACCTGTTGCCCAATTCTCGGCTGATACAGCCTGCTTCGGCAGCCCGACCACATTCACCGACCTGTCGATCCCCAATGCTCCTTCGATCATCTCCTACCTGTGGGATTTCGGCGACGGCACACCAACGTCAACACAACCGAATCCGCAGCATACGTATATCAATTATGGACTGTTTACTGCAACGCTTACGGTAACGAACTCGAATGGCTGCGTACATACGGTTACTCATCAGGTCCTCGTCAATCCCCTTCCGATCGCAGCCTTTACCTTTACTTCTCCGACCTGCCAGGGAGCCGCGGTCAGTTTTACCAACCTGTCGTCGACAGTTCCCGGATACCTTGGCCAGATCGTCCGCTGGATCTGGGATTTCGGTGACGGGCAAACCGCAAACATCATCTATCCGGGCAACCCGAACGTATCGCACATCTTCGGGACCGCCGCGATCTCTTACACCGTCAGGCTGACCGTAAAGACGGCCGACAGCTGCGAAAGCTATGTTGAACATGTGGTCAACCTCATTCCGGCCCCACTGGCCAACTTCAGTTTCCCGACCGCCAACTGTTCCGGACAACTGGTGCCGTTCACCGACCTGTCGCAATCCAACGGGGGAGGGAATATTACTTCGTGGTACTGGGATTTCGACGATCCCGGCTCGGGTGTCAATAACAATTCCACCGCACAGAATCCATCACATGCTTTCTCGGTACCCGGAACTTTCGACGTAACCCTGATCGTCTACAACTCGTCAAACTGCTCCGATACCATTTCGAAGTCAGTGACCGTCGATGCGCCGCCAACCGCAAACTTCTCGGCCGATACGGCCTGTCTTGGTGCGCTGACTACATTTACCAACCTGTCAGCCCCGTCAGGTTCTATCGGGAGTAACTTCTGGCAGTTCGGCGACGGGGGTACCTCTACGGCACAGAATCCCACTCATCTCTATCCAACCGCAGGAGTTTATAATGTTACCCTTACCGTAACAACGACCACCGGATGCGTCAATGACACCACCCTCCAGGTCCTGGTCCTGCAGGCCGCCACAGCTGCATTTTCCGCCG
>DAIRDK010000160.1:0-6522 GCA_036796175.1 Bacteroidales bacterium
GATGTCGTCCTCGATTTCGGGGAAGACGAACACCGAGGCAAAGGAGGTATGCCGCTTGTGGTTGGCGTCGAAGGGAGAGAGCCGCACCAGCCGGTGCACGCCGTTCTCGCCTTTCAGGTAACCGTATGCATAATCGCCTTCGAATTCGAGCGTGACTGATTTGATCCCCGCCACATCCCCTTCCTGGAGATCGAGCTCTTTCACCTTGTAACTATTCCGCTCGCCGTAACGGATGTACATACGCATCAGCATCTGGGCCCAGTCCTGACTTTCGGTTCCCCCGGCCCCCGAGTTGATCTGCACGATCGCGCTGAGCCGGTCCTCCTCGCCGCTCAGCATGTTGCGGAATTCCAGGTCCTCAACCAGGCGGAGGGTTTCGTTATAATGTGTTTCCAACTCCTCAGGCGTTCCTTCACCCTGGACGAAAAACTCCCACATGACCATCAGGTCCCCGTAGGATGCAACGCCTGCGGCAAAGGCATCGGTCCAGAGTTTCTTGTCGCGGATGGAGCGCAGCACCTGTTCGGCGGCTTTCGGGTTGTTCCAGAAATCCGCCGCATGGGTCAGTTTCTCTTCTTCATCAATTAATGCCAGCTTTTTGTCGACGTCAAAGATACCTCCTCAAGGCTTCCAGCCTTGACTGAAGGTCCCTCAACTGCTCCAGTGTTACCATTGTTCAGATTTTCAGTTCGTTGATGGCTTCTAAAACGAGATCGGTTTCGTACCCCTTTCCCGTTACAAAAGTGAGTATTTTATTGCGGACGGTCAATTTTTTTTCGCCTTTTATTTCCTTGAATTTCCTGGAGACGAGTTCCCGCAGTGTATCCATGTATTCAGCTTCATCGATCTCTTCCAGTCCCTTTATGATCACAGCTTCCGGGATGCCGCGTCCGGCCAGTTCGTGCCGGATTTTTTTACGGCCCCACTTATTGATCCGGAACTTACCACGGGCAAAGGCGCCTGCAAACCGGGTATCATCGAGAAATTTCTCTGCCCTCAACCTTTCAATAACCGGTTCATGCATGGCGGCCGGAACGCCGAGGGATACCAGTTTCCCTTTCACTTCAGCCGTATGCCTCTCCTGGAAACTGCAGAAATAGCGCAGCTTTTGCAGGGCATCTTCCAGGTCGTGATCCGTCGGATGGCGTGCATTCATGATCACGTCATTTCTACTGTTGTTTTTCAAATACGTCGATCTCGCGGAAATAATAAGGGCCATAGGCAGAATCTTCACTGACCCACATCAGGTAACGGAACCGGTTCTGCGTGGTGGAGACGACCCGGTAGGCGGCTTTGCCGTTGCCCCACAGTTCCAGGGGTTCGAATTCGGCGATATAGGTCCAGCCTGCGGATTTCGGATCCCCTTTCACATCGGGATTGCCGGCGGCTTTCCCCCACATCGAGAAGCGCTGGGGACCCTGGCTCATCCTCGAGTTGGTGAAGAGATGCAGGCTGTCGATCTCGGTCTCACGCTGGAGGTCCATCAGGATACGCCCCTCGCCGCCGGTTTGCCAGGCATCCCTGGCCGAGTCGGCAGGCAGCAGATCGAACATCCCGTCGTTGAGAGATGATGCCGGTTCTCCTTCCATTTGCCCGGTGGAAAAATACCTGACCGTAACCCCGTTCGGCCTATGGATGTCGGCATAGTCCTTCATGGTCACTTTGACCGGCAGTGCATCCAGGTTGCGCTCCCGTTCTGTTTCGATCTTTACCAATGGCGTCATGCCCGGCGTTACGTAACGCTTTTCCAGTTTCAGATCCAGTTTTTCCCGGCCGGTGAAATCATCGTACAGGGGGCCGGCTGCCGTGATCTGGCCAAATGGATTCCCGGCCAGGGTAACGGCAAAGACCAGGATCGAGGGGTCCTCGGGGAGTTGCAGGTACCCCGATCCCGGACCGGCATCGAGTTCGTATTTGTAAAGGTAAGCAAACCGGTAGGGGATATTCGACGTATCATTATGCAGGTGGGTCGAATACCAGGCTATCGGATCTCGCTTGATAAACCCCGGTTCCACGCCGGTGATGCGCCCCAGGTCATCCCAGGTCCGGTTGTCGTACTGACCGATGTTTCCGGTGATGGACTGGATGCGGAGCGTTTTTTTCTGTCCGCCCAGCCGGAAGACCCCGGATGTGTCGGCCGCAGCCGCAGCCAGGATATAGATTTTATTGAAGTTCCCGGTTTTAGGAAGGTCGATCCGCTGTCCTTCGCATTTGATCACGTTGAACTGGTGATCGGCGCTTCCGCCCAGTTCGAACCGGATGCCGCCGGAGATCAGGGATGACGGGAACAGTTCAGCGGGAATGCTCTGGCCGAGCTCGTTAAACGATCCGTCTGCCCGGCTGCTGTCGGAACTGACGGCATCCCCGTTGTAAAGCAGCGGTTGCGGGTAGCTGGCCGCGGGGTTCATCCGGTCATCGGGAGGCGCCAGTTTCACCACGATGCTGCGGATGGCATACGGACCGAGGTCCAGCTGAAGCTTTCCGCCGGACAGGACAAGATCACCGGTCTTTCGTTCCTGTCCGTCCGTTTCCCAGGCGGAAAGGATCTTCCCGGGCAGGATCAGTTCAAACGGACCCGTTGGTTTCCCCGTGAGTTCCTGGATCCTGAACAGGATCGCATCACCTTGTTCTGTTTGCTTGATGGCGCGGATATCCGCCTGTGTCGTATTCAGCCGGGCAAACGAAAACGATTTTCCGAGGGCCCCGGGATGCATGTGTGAAAGAAATGCGACCAGGGGCTGATTCAACCTGTGACCTTGCCATTCGGTCTGCCCGGTCCGCCAGTCTCCCTTGTGGCTGTAAAGTCCGAAAGTGAATTCGTGAACCCCCCAGTCCTGGGTGGCCTGGTCGGGAAAAGAGTTGGCGATGGGCGTGTAGAGCAAGGTCAGGCGAAGGGTGGAGTCGTTGGGCTTGTCGGAGCCGAACTTGCAGTCTTCAAGCACCGACACCCCGAAGGATCCCGACTGGTCGGTCAGGTCGAACCATTCCCGTGAGGGGACTTCGTACTTTTTCTCATTGTTGTTGGCGCGTTCGATCGTACCCAGTCCCATATTGTAAGTGGCCACGCTGTTCTTCACCTTCAGCGGGAAAGAGGCTTTGAGGCTAACCCCTTTCGATTGCCAGAACACCTTGTTCCTGACCTCGATCCTCCGGCCTGCGTCGCCGGTCGACAACTGCACCGTAGTTATGAACCGCGACCCCTGTGATTCCCGTTCGATCCGAAAGGAGGCCCGGGCCGGCCCGCTTTCGGAAACGGAAATCTTGGCCGGACCGTCCACATAGGCGAACGGAGGTTCTTTCCGGTCTTTCCAGTCCATGTTCCAGGCCGGCCAGTAATCGGGATGTTCTTTCTGGAAGGCCAGGCGCACGGGGCCGGATAGAAGCTCTTTCAAGAGTTTTTTGTCGATGATGCTGACGATATCCCCGGCCGTATTGAACACGATCTTATAATAATCGTTCTCGATGAAATCGGGGCCGGTCATCACCGAGCCTTTAACTTTTCCCGGTTCAACCGCAGGCCGGATGTCGTATACTGCCAGTCCGCAGGCCGGTACCCGGGCCGGGAAGAGCACAGCAGCGGCGGTCTTTGTCTTGCGGAGGATCTGGCAGGGCACCTCCGCGCCATTGGGGTCGCTCACGGTGATATAAGCCGGGACCCCTTCAGGGAACGGGATCTCGGCATCCACCAGGTCCTCCCGCTGGATCGAGAGGGGGTTGTACACCACCAGGGCCTGTCCGTTGACCTGGGTATTCATCCCGCGTACCACAGCGCCTGCAGAGGCTTCGAGGACCGAGGCGAACCGGTTCATGGCCACGACTTCATCATTCCAGGCGTATTCGTATGCTTCCGGAATGCAGGTACCGGGGAGGATATCATGCATCTGGCTGCCCAGCAGGGTCCACCAGGCCTGGTTTAGTTCTCCGGCGGGGTAGGGGATGGCGCCGAGCCAGTCGGCTATGACAGCCACCGGTTCAGCGGCCCGCGCCAGGTTCTCGTTTTTGCGGTTCCAGCGCTTCATGTAAGCCTGGGAAGTCAGTGATCCTGCGGAATGCTGAGTGAGCAGGAGATCTCCGGAGTACGACGGGAGCTTTTGGGCCAGTTCGGGGGTCAGGTCACGGAACAGCTGGTCGCTGGAAGTGAGCCTGACATGGATCTCAGGGCTGGCGGCGGTGGTTGCGGCTACGGCATTCACGATGTCACTTTCACGCGGCGCCCCACCCACATCCCCTACACCGTAATAGCGGTAATCGGCAAAGACTCCGTACTTCCGGCCGTTGGTCATAACCCGGTCGACCCAGTAGGCAGCCGTATCGAGTCCGGGATTGACATGGCCCGTATAATCGGTGGCATTCAGCGCAGCCACGACGCCTTTGCCGTCCGGCCCGGTCCAGTTCCCGATATTGAACGGGATGCCGACAGCCGAACCCCACACCAGCTTCTGGGTTGAGAATCCCTTGACGCCTGCATGGGCGAGTGCCGATGGAAGCCAGGCCTGGAACCCGAAGCAGTCGGGAAGCATGAAATCGACGCTCTCTTTCCCGAATTCCGAGCGAAAGTAGTTGTTGCCGTAAAGAACATGCCGGATCACCGATTCCGGTGAAGGGATGTTGACATCGCATTCGTCCACCGAGGAACCGCCCACGAACCATCTTCCTTTGGCCACAAAGCGTTTCAGGGTATCGTATTTCCCGGGATAGTACTCTTTCATCATCCGGTAGCGGCGGGCCCCGGAAAAGGTAAACACATAGGGCGGGTATTTCGCGAACCGCTTAAAATTGTCATCCAGTGTGGATTTCAGGTAATCGTTCACAGTTTCTTCGTAATCCCAGCGCCATTCGGTGTCTAAGTGGGCATACCCGACCGTGTAGAGCACGGGATCCCGGGTCAGGTCGTAAAAGGGAATGCCCTGCGGCTGGGCTTGTCCCGGAAGGGAAAAGCCTGTGACGATCAACAGAAAGATCAGGAAGGATCGGATATTCATGGGATAAATTTTGGTAAAGTTAGTAAAACTGTTGCGTTTCCGGAGAGAAGATGCCGTTGGAGCACTTAAGGAATTTTTACGAACTTTGCTGTCAGATATTTAGAATCATCATCCCAAATCAAACCTCATGAGAAACAGCCTGATTATGCTCGTTGTGCTGGTCCTGGGACTATCTGCCTGCGGACCGCGTAAAGATTTCAAGATCACCGGCAAGGTGACCGGTGTCGATTCCGGAATGATCATCATGCAGAAGATGCAGGACGGAGACTGGGTCAAACTGGATTCAGCCGTGCTTACCAACGGGAATTTCACGTTCACCGGCCAGGTTGAGGCACCTGAAGTCCGTTACCTGGTGATCCGGGACAAACAGATCTTCATGCCCTTCTTCATTGAAAATGCCGCCATCACCATGGATATTTATGCCGACAGCGCAGACAAGTCCGTCATCAAAGGCTCGAAGACGCAGGATATCTACCAGCTCTTCACCCGGAGGATGGATACCATCAGCCAGGAACTGCAGGGGATCTACGGAAAGTATAAGGAGGCGGAAAAAGCCGGTGACACCGCCGGGATGAACGCCCAGGATTCGCTGTACACGATGACGGAAGGCAAAGAGAAAACCCTGGTTCTTTCCTTCGCGAAAGAGCACGGAAATTCTGTGGTTGCACCTTACCTGGTGATGCGCAATGCATACATGTTCGAACTGAATGAACTTGAAGAGGCCGCCGCTGCGTTTGATACCTCCCTCCGGGGATCTTATTATATGGATAACCTGGTCAAGCGGATCGACATCCTGAAAAAGGTACAGGTGGGTCAGCCCGCACCCGATTTCACCATGAATGACTCCCTGGGCAACCCGGTGGCGCTCTCTGCGCTCAAAGGGAAAGTGCTGCTCGTAGATTTCTGGGCCTCATGGTGCAGCCCTTGCCGCGCCGAGAATCCGAATGTCGTGAAGGCTTATGGCCTGTATAATAAAAAAGGGTTTGATGTCCTCGGCGTCTCTTTCGATACCGACCGTGCCAGGTGGATCCAGGCCACAAAGGATGACCAGCTGACCTGGAATCATGTTTCCGACCTGGCCGGGTGGAAGAATGCGGCAGGAAAACTGTACGGGATCAATTCCATCCCTGCGAACGTATTGCTCGACAAGGACCAGGTGATCATCGGCCGGAACCTGCGCGGGGAGGACCTGCTGAAGAAACTGGAGGAGGTGCTGGGACCTGCCGGTAAACCCGTGAAGAAATAAGTTTTTTCACCACAGGACACGAAGGACACAACTAACCTTTATGTGTACGTTCGTGTCTTTTGTGGTAACGAATTTTGCTTTGATGAAAACAATTCCTGCAACAATCCTGATCAGTTTTCTTGTTCTGTCACAGGTACAGGCCCAATATACGGTTACAGGAAAGATCAATGATGATCCCCTGAAAACCGTATATCTCCTGAGTTATTACGGGGAACGGAATTTTATCATCGATTCGGCACGTACCGATTCCTCAGGCAGTTTCCGATTTTCGCTTGCCGCTTCGACACCGCCGGG
>DAIRDK010000161.1:0-4809 GCA_036796175.1 Bacteroidales bacterium
CTCGAGACCGGCCGAAAGAACCAGATCCGGGTCCACATGGCTGATCTTGGCTGCCCGATCGTTGGCGACCGGCGTTATGGGGCGAAGGACAAGTTCCTGAGGCGCATCCGATTGCATGCGTTCTATCTGAGTTTCACCCACCCGGTGACGAAAGAGATCAGGGAATTCCGGTCTCCTATGCCGAAAGGATTCACCTTACTTAAGGAGGCTGACGAAAAGTATAAATAGGTCAAAATCCCCGCTGCCGCAACGCTTCAAATACCACCACCGCAGCAGAGGCGCTGACGTTCATCGAATCGACCTTCCCCTGCATGGGGATCATTACCAGTTCGTCGGCTTCATCCAGCCAGTTCTGCGTCAATCCGAAGGCTTCAGATCCCATGATGATCGCCGCAGGGGTGCGGTAATCGGTTTCGTGGTAGAACCGGTTGGCCGTAAGGGCGGTCCCGAATGTTCTGATCCCGTGCCCGCGGAACCAGTGGATGGCCTGAACGGTCGTCGTTGTGACCACGGACATGGTGAATATGCATCCCAGTGATGAACGGATGGCGTTGGGATTGTAAATGTCGGTTTGCGGGTCGCAGATGATCACCCCGTCAAGGTTGGCGGCATCGGCGGTGCGGAGGATGGCGCCGAGGTTGCCCGGCTTCTCCACCGTTTCAAGGACGAGAAAAAGCGGTTGCGATCCAAAGTGAAGATCGTTTAGTTGCAATCGTTTCGGCACAACCGTGGCGATAATGCCCCCTGTATCCTTGCGATAAGCCAGTTTGTTGAAGATAACCGGTGTGATCTCGACCAGCTCCGGGGAGTTGCTTACGCCTTTGATCAATGAATCGAACTCAGACTGTTCAAGTAAATCGGGTGAGTACAGGATCGTTGGGACGGTGAACCCTGAAGAGATGGCCAGTTTCACTTCCCTGATCCCTTCGATGACGGCAAGGTTCTGGCTCCTGCGTTCACGGGGTTTCTCCTCGAGCAGAACAATATTTTTTATGACCGGATTTTGAATACTGGAGATCTGCTTCACCATGAAACATCTATTTTTTTACAGCGGCGACGCGAAGACGCTAAGTTAATAAAATCCTTCTCTGCGCCTTTGCCGTGAACAAGAAACAAAGGCAATGCACTGAAAAACAGGAAAAAAGATTTAGAAACCTTCTAAATTTGCTTTAGAAAGTAATTTTTTTGCTCCCGGCTGATTAATTGAAGGATTTTATTTCTACATTTGCGTATTCAAATACCTAAATACATGTCTAAAGTATTCTCTCTTTCTGAAGCGGCCTCGATCGCCATCCACAGCATGGTGTTGATCGCGCGTTCGGAGAAGGGGATGAATGTCATTAAAGTAGCTGAAATCACAGGATTTTCTAAAAATCATATCGCCAAGGTGCTCCAGCGTTTGGTTAAAAATGATATGCTGAAATCGGTCAGGGGGCCTGCCGGCGGGTTTACGATGAAGAAAAATCCAGGCGACATCACGCTCCTCGAGGTCTATGAATCCATTGAGGGGCCCCTGGAGATCAATGATTGCCCGTTGTCATATGAAATCTGTTCCTTCGACCGGTGCGTAATGGGCAACGTCGTTAACAAAATGACCCTGGAATTCAAGAAGTTCCTGCAAAACCAGACCTTGAAAGACTATTTGTAGTTTTTTTTCGATTAAACAGGTAAAGTGGTACCTAAATAATAATAAATATAGTGTACGGGCGACTCACCAGGTCGCCGATTAGGTTCAAACGTAATGAAGCGCAAGATTATCCAAATCGACGAAGAGAAGTGCAACGGCTGCGGGCTTTGCATCCCGAACTGCCAGGAAGGGGCCTTGCAAATAATCGACGGGAAGGCCCGGCTGATCAGTGATCTGTTCTGCGACGGGCTCGGCGCATGCTTAGGGCACTGCCCTGAAGGTGCGATCGAGATCGTGGAACGTGAAGCAGAACCCTATAAGGAAAACAATATCGATATGAGTCCGGAAAAAACGGAAAGGCCTCACCATGGCGGCGGTTGTCCCGGGTCGAGGGAGATGGATTTCAGAGACGGGGGACGGCAGACGGCAGACGGGGGTCCGCAGTCCGCAGTCCGCGGTCCTGAGATTCAGGAGCAGGTTGGAGTTCAGTCTGAATTACGGCAATGGCCGGTGCAGTTGCATCTGCTGAATCCGAACGCACCTTATTTCAGGAATGCGGATGTGGTGCTGACGGCCGATTGCGTGCCGTTTGCCATGGGCGATTACCATTCCCGCTACCTGAAAGGGAAATCAGTGGCAATCGCTTGTCCGAAGCTTGATTCCAACAAAGAATCCTATGTTGAGAAGCTGACCTCGATGATCCGGGACGCGAAGATCAACACCATGCAGGTGATCATGATGGAGGTGCCCTGCTGCGGCGGATTGCAGCAGATGGCACAGATGGCGCGCGACAAAGCCGGAAGGAACGTTCCTATCAAACGATCAGTCATAAACCTTCAGGGCCAGGTCCTGGGGGAAGAGTGGGTGTAGTCCTTAACCCTTGTAAGGGCGACTCATCGAGTCGCCCCAACAAAAAAACAGTAACCAAAAAACCTAAAGATGAAAACAAAGCGACTCTGGATCGGCTTCAGCGCCGTAGTTCTGATCTCATTCTCCGTTCTGCTGTTTTTCGGCAGGGAGATCTACCGCCAGGCACCGCCGGTGCCGAACGAGGTGGTGACAACGGATGGAACACCTTTATTCACAGGCCAGGATATCAAGGATGGACAGAATATCTGGCAGTCCATCGGGGGCCAGGAAGTAGGGACCGTTTGGGGACACGGATCCTATGTGGCCCCCGACTGGTCGGCCGACTGGCTGCACCGGGAATCGGAGTACATCCTGAATTACTGGGCGGATACAACGTATCACAAGACATTCGCGGAGCTTGACCCGGAATTGAAAGCCACGCTGCAGATCCGCCTGCAGAAAGAGCTTCGGACCAATACGTATGACCCGAATACGGGAAATATTGTGGTCTCCGCTGTGCGTGCCGAAGCCATCAAAGCGGTATCGGCACATTATGCCGGCCTCTTCATGAACGACCCGGCCCTGGCCAAACTGCGCGATGCCTATGCCATTCCTGAGAACACGATCAAGGATCCGTCGAGGATGGCTAAAATGAATGCGTTCTTCTTCTGGGCATCATGGAGCTGTGTCACCACGCGTCCCGGAGCGGAAGTCACCTACACCAACAACTGGCCGCCGGAAGAGCTCGTGGATAACAAGCCTGCAGGTTCGCTGCTGTTATGGACCGGCTTTTCAGTGATCATGCTGCTGGCCGGGATCGGGTTGATGTCGTGGTATTTCGCTACCAGGCGTGAAGAAGGATTACCCGCGCATGAGATTCCTGAAAAAGATCCGCTGCTCGGCGGAACCATGTTCCCATCAATGAAGGCAACACTGAAGTATTTCTGGATCGTGACGGCCCTGATCCTCGTTCAGATCCTGATGGGCGTCATTACGGCGCATTACGGGGTGGAGGGACAGGCATTCTACGGCCTGCCGCTGGCGAGCATCCTGCCATATTCCATTTCCCGTACGTGGCACATCCAGCTGGCCATTTTCTGGATCGCAACCTCCTGGCTGGCCACGGGACTTTACCTGGCACCCGCAGTGGGTGGCAAGGAACCCAGATTCCAGCGACTGGGTGTCAACTTCCTGTTCCTGGCCCTCCTCGTGATCGTTGTGGGATCGTTGGTCGGTCAGTGGTTCGGCGTGATGCAGAAGCTCGGACTGATCCAGAATTTCTGGCTGGGACACCAGGGATATGAATATGTTGACCTCGGCCGGTTCTGGCAGTTGTTCCTCTTCGTCGGCCTGGTGATCTGGCTGTTCCTGATGGCGCGCGCCCTGATGCCCGCCTTCAAGGCCAGATCGGAGAGCCGTTCCCTGCTCACCATGTTCCTCATCTCCACCATCGCCATTGCGGCTTTCTACGGTGCAGGCCTGATGTGGGGACGCCAGACGAACCTGTCCATTGCCGAATACTGGCGCTGGTGGGTTGTTCATCTCTGGGTGGAAGGATTCTTTGAAGTCTTCGCCACCGTAGCGATCGCCTTCCTCTTCGTCAGGATGGGGCTGATCCGCGTTTCGACCGCAACAGGCAGCGTGCTGTTCTCCACGATCATTTTCCTTACAGGCGGGATCCTGGGAACATTTCACCATCTTTATTTCACCGGGACGCCCACGGCGATCCTCGCACTTGGCGCGACCTTCAGTGCGCTTGAAGTGGTTCCTTTAGCGCTGATGGGATTTGAAGGGTACGGCAATTTCCGCCTGTCGAAGAGCAAGGAGTGGGTGAAGGAGTACAAATGGCCCATCTGGTCATTCCTGGCCGTGGCATTCTGGAACCTGGTCGGCGCCGGTATTTTCGGCTTCCTGATCAATCCTCCGATCGCCCTCTATTACATGCAGGGCCTGAATACGACTCCCGTTCACGGTCATACCGCCCTGTTCGGCGTGTACGGCATGCTCGGCATCGGGCTGATGCTGTTCGTGCTGAAGAGCATGGAGCCGCACAAGCAGTGGAACGACCGCTGGATCAAATTCGCCTTCTGGGCCATCAATATCGGCCTGATGCTGATGGTGCTGCTTAGCGTGCTTCCCGTCGGTTTCGCACAGACAGTGGCCAGCGTGAAATACGGCATGTGGTATGCCCGTTCCGCCGAGTTCATGCAAACGAGCCTGCTCGAGACCTTCCGCTGGCTGCGCGTGATCGGCGATACGATCTTCGCCCTGGGCGCCCTGGCGCTGGCGTGGTTTATCTTCGGGCTTAAGTTTGGATGGTCAATTCGTAAATA
>DAIRDK010000161.1:4909-6511 GCA_036796175.1 Bacteroidales bacterium
CTATGTCAGGATTATTCGAACACTCAACCGTCTTCAGGTTTCCCGAGAATGTGGAATACAGCCCTGAAGGCATCGTAAGCAAACGGGTCATCGACCGGCCCGTCGGCACCGTAACCCTCTTTGCCTTTGACAAAGGCCAAAGGCTCAGCACTCACTCGGCTCCTTTCGACGCCATGGTACAGGTGATGGAAGGCACCGCCGAGATGATCATTAACGAACAACCGTTTACCCTGGGCGCCGGTGACACGATCATCATGCCCGCCGGGATCCCGCATGCAGTCAATGCGACAGAGAAATTCAAAATGGTATTAACGATGATCAAAGGATAATGTCTGAACTCATAAATAACTCGGCGAGCCGCAAGGAACTCCTCAAACACATGATCCTCCAGCTTCATGAGGGTGTAGCTCCGGAAGCCGTAAGAAAACGAATGATCGAACTGATGTCGAAAATCCCGTACGGCGAAGTGGTGGAAGTGGAACAGGAACTGATCTCCGAGGGGCTTCCCGAGCAGGAAGTGCTTCGGCTGTGCGATATCCATACCGAAGCCCTGGACGGCATGATCGACCTCTCCGGGATGAAGATCGTTCCCCCGGGGCATCCGGTCGATACATTCAAGGCCGAGAACAGGGAACTGGAGAAGGTGATCCGGGAATTGAATGATCTCTTTGAAAACACCGATGCCCGGTTCATCGAGCTTGGGTCCCATGCGTTCACGAACAAGGTCAAAACATGCTTCAACGCCCTGATGGACGTCGATAAGCATTACCGCCGTAAGGAAAACCTGCTCTTTCCGTTTCTCGAGAAATACGGGATAACCGGTCCGCCCAAGGTCATGTGGGGGAAGCATGATGAAACACGGGACCTGCTGAAGAACGCGATCAACACACTCGATCTGCCTGCCACAACGGCCGACATGATGAAGATGAAGATCGAACTTCACCTGAAACCGGCTGCAAAGGCGATCACCGATATGATCATGAAGGAAGAGGAGATCCTCTTTCCCATGACCCTGGACAAACTCAACGAAAGTGACTGGTACGAGATCTATAACCAGACCAACGAGATCGGGTATTGCCTGTACGATCCGCAGGTGAAATGGGAGCCGAAAGGACTTGCCGAAGCTGAGGCAGAAAGGCCGCCAGATGAAGCTCATGTGCAGCTTCCCAGCGGACGGTTCACCGCGGAGGAGCTGATGGCGATTTTCAACACCCTGCCGGTGGACATCACGTTCGTGGACCGCAACGACAAAGTGAAGTACTTCTCGCAAGGGAAAGAACGGATCTTCGACCGTAACCGGGCCATCCTTGGCAGGGATGTCAGGATGTGCCATCCGCCATCGAGCGTTCATACGGTTGAACAGATCCTGAGCGATTTCAAATCGGGAGCGGCCGACAGCGCCCCTTTCTGGATACAGATGGGGGGGAAATTCATCCACATCGAGTATTTTGCCCTCCGCAACGAGAAAGGCGAATACCTCGGGACCCTGGAAATGTCGCAGGATCTTACTGAGAAAAGGGAATTGACAGGGGATCAACGGTTGCTGTCATATCGTAAAGGCGACTCGGCGAATCGCCCCTCCAATACGGACAATGCACCGAG
>DAIRDK010000162.1:0-6510 GCA_036796175.1 Bacteroidales bacterium
ATGGAGTGTCGTGGCGGGCTGCGTCGTGCCAATGCCCACCTGCGCCCCTGCATGCAACGCGGTCATCGAGAGCAGGGTGATAGATAATACAAGATGTTTCATGTGTTGTTTGTTAGGTTGATTAGAATTAGCAAATATAGATATTATAAGGATAAGATAAAATAAAAAATCAAATAAAAAATTAGCATGTTAGGTTATTATTGTATATTTGGATATGGATATTCCGCGGGAAGAGCTCCTGGAATTTCTGGAGTTCAAATACATGCAGTACAATCAGCCGGGGTTTATTGAACATGATCCCGTCTCGATACCGCATCTTTTCCATAAAAAACAGGATATCGAGATCGCCGGGTTCCTTACGGCGACGATCTCCTGGGGAAACCGCAAAAGCATCCTCGCCAGCGCCCGAAAGCTGATGCTGATGATGGACGACGACCCGCACCGGTTTGTCCTGGACGCCTCAAGGCATGACCTGGGGCCCTTACGAACATTTGTGCACCGAACATTCAACGGCAGTGACTGCATCTTCTTTGTAACTTCGCTGAAACGCATATACAGGTCCCATACTTCGATGGAAGAACTGTTTGCCGATCTGAATACGGCGGGCGCGGGGAATGCGATATCTGAATTCCGGAAATCGTTCCTTGCGCGGCACCGCGATGTCCATGCAGGGAAACACCTGGCCGACCCGCTCCGGGGCTCATCGGCCAAGCGGATCAACATGTTCCTGCGGTGGATGGTGAGACGTGACGGTCGCGGCGTGGATTTCGGCCTCTGGAACCGGATCAGTCCCTCCGCCCTGATCTGCCCCCTGGATGTGCACACCGGGAATTCAGCCCGCCGGCTTGGATTGCTGAAACGGCGGCAGAACGACTGGAAGGCGGCACTGGAGCTGACGGAATCGCTCCGGTCATTCGATCCTGAAGACCCGGTCAAATACGACTTTGCCCTCTTCGGGCCCGGCGCCATGGAAAAATTCTGACCAGCAAGCTATTTAGACTTAATTTAAATAAATAAATTTTTTGTATCTTTGCACCGTCATTCTGAACAGGTTTGAACATCTTAACACGATAAAGTATGAGAACAATCATTGCAATCCTAATGCTGATGATCATGGCAACACAAACAGAAGCCCAGGAAAAGAAGAATTTTTTTGATTTCACCGTGACCGACATCGACGGGAAGAGTTTCCCGCTGTCCCAGCTGAAGGGGAAGAAGGTGCTGGTGGTGAACGTGGCGTCGAAGTGTGGTAACACGCCGCAATACGCCCAGCTGGAAGAACTGTATAAAAAGTATGGTCCCGACCGGTTTACCATCATCGGGTTCCCGGCCAACAATTTTCTCGGACAGGAGCCCGGGACCAATGAGGAGATCAAGACCTTCTGCACCGTAAACTACGGGGTCACCTTTCCGATGATGGCCAAACTATCCGTGAAGGGCGACGACATGGCCCCGGTTTACCAATGGCTGACCCAGGAGAAGGAGAACGGCGTGATGGATGCCAAGGTAACCTGGAATTTCCAGAAATTCATGATCGACGAAAACGGGAATTTTTACGGATACGTGCCTCCCAAGGAGTCGCCGATGTCGCCACGTATTGTTAACTGGATCGAAGGCAGATCCAATGAAACGCCTCAAAAATGAAGAAGTACAAGTGCACGGTCTGCGGTCATGTCTATGACCCGGCCGAAGGGGATCCCGATTCGGGCATCCCTCCCGGAACGCCGTTCGAGGAGCTTCCGGACGACTGGCGCTGTCCGGTCTGCGATGTCACCAAGGACATGTACGAGCCAATTGATTAATTTTGGATTCTATGAAAAAACGGACGTTTAAGAAGGAGGAGATCCTCAGGGATTACCGGTTAGCGAACGAAAGCCGGCAGGTCAGCCTGCTGGGCCGCCGGGAAGTGCTCGGCGGAAGGGCCAATTTCGGATTGTTCGGTGACGGCAAGGAGATCCCGCAGATCGTCAAGGCCAAGTTCTTCCGTGAAGGAGACTGGCGTTCGGGCTATTACCGGGACCAAACCTTCATGATGGCCGCAGGCCTTTACACCCTGGATACATTCTTTGCGCAGTTGTACGGCGATACCGACCTTTCCCGCAATCCCGACAACGGAGGGCGGCTGATGAACTGTCACTTCGCCACCCGCAGTCTCGATGACCAGGGAGAATGGAAGGACCTGACGAAACAGAAGAACTCATCGGGCGATATCTCCCCTACCGCGGGCCAGATGCCGCGCCTGGTAGGTCTTGCGCTGGCTTCCAAACTGTTCCGGAACCTGCCCGGGGAGATTCAGGATGCCGCGAAAAAATTCACTGTGAAGGGCAATGAAGTGGCTTTCGGGATGATCGGCGACGCCTCCACCTCGGAAGGTCATTTCTGGGAATCCGTCAATGCGGCAGGTGTCCTCCAGATCCCGATGGCCCTGTCGATCTGGGACGACGGTTACGGCATCTCCGTTCCGAAGAAATACCAGACCACCAAAGAGAACATATCCGAATTGCTCAAAGGCTTTGCCGGCGACAGCAAGA
Organism: Bacteroidales bacterium; assembly: GCA_036796175.1. Classification (GTDB taxonomy): domain Bacteria; phylum Bacteroidota; class Bacteroidia; order Bacteroidales; family FEN-979; genus DAIRDK01. The sequence continues at coordinate 2,532 of DAIRDK010000162.1, forward strand.
CCCCGGGGATCCGGCTTTACACCTGCAACGGGTGGGATTACCCGGCACTTTACGACATGTACGAAGAGGGGATCGCGCTCTGCCGCAAGGAACATGTTCCGGTGGTCTTCCATATCACCGAAGTGACCCAGCCCCAGGGGCATTCCACCTCAGGTTCCCATGAACGGTACAAATCCCCCGAACGCCTGGCCTGGGTGAAGGAACATGACTGCATCGTCAGATTCCGTCAATGGATCCTGAGCCAGCAGATCGCCACCGAAGAGGAACTGAAAGCCATCGAGGCCGAGTCAGTTAAAGCCGCAAAGGCGGCACGCGACCGAAGCTGGAAAGCCTTTAACGACCCGATCCGGGCGGAACGGGAACACCTGGTGCAGGTGGTAAAATCAACCAACTGCCCATGCAAGAAACAGGACCGCATCGACAAGATCGTAGCCGATCTCGAGATGATCGCCGATCCGATCCGAAAGGATATCATCTCGTCGGCCAAGAAGATCATGCGCGACGTCTGCACCACCTGCAGCCTGAAGAAACCCATGAAGGCCGATCTGTCGGCCTGGCTGGATGAACAGCAAAAACTGAATCACGACCGCTACAGCTCGCACCTGTACAGCGAATCCAGGCAAAGCGCCCTGCTGGTTGAGGAGATCCCGGCCGTGTTCGATGAACAAGCGCCGGTCGTGACCGGGAGGGAGATCCTGAATGCGAATTACGATGTCCTGTTCCGCGAAAATCCGCTTGCGCTGGCCTTCGGGGAGGATGTGGGCAAGATCGGCGGGGTGAACCAGACCCTGGAAGGGATGCAGGCCAAATATGGCGAACTGCGTGTTTCCGATACCGGCATCCGCGAATCCACCATCATCGGGCAGGGGTTGGGCATGGCTCTTCGCGGACTAAGGCCCATCGCGGAGATCCAGTACTTCGATTACCTGCTGTACGGTCTCCAGGTCATGAGCGATGATGTGGCCACAACGCAGTACCGGACCAGAGGCGGGCAGAAGGCTCCGATGATCATCAGCACCCGCGGCCACCGGCTGGTAGGGATCTGGCACTCAGGATCCCCCCTCAGCATGGTGATCAATTCCATTCGTGGTATCTATGTGCTCGTGCCGCGGAACATGACACAGGCCGCGGGATTCTACAACACCATGATGGCGTCGGATGATCCCGCTCTCATCATCGAGCCGCTTAACGGGTACCGCCTAAAGGAACGAATGCCGTCGAACATCGGGTACTACCGCGTTCCGATCGGGATCCCGGAAGTGCTGCAGGAAGGCAGCGACCTCACCCTGGTCACATACGGTTCCTGTGTGAAGATCGCGCAGGAAGCCCTGCCCCAGATCCGTGATTTCGGGATCTCCGTGGAACTGATCGATGTGCAGTCGCTGGTCCCCTTCGACCGGAATCTGACGGTCCTGGAGTCCCTGAAAAAAACCAATAAGATCATTTTCTTCGACGAAGATGTTCCCGGGGGAGCCACAGCTTATATGATGCAGAAAGTGCTTGAAGAGCAGGGCGGATTCCGGTACCTGGATGCCGAGGCCCGGACACTGACCAGCAACGACCACCGCCCGGCCTATACCAACGACGGAGACTACTTCTCAAACCCGAATGCAGAGGATGTATTTGAGATCGTCTACCAGATGATGCACGAATACAACCCGAACAAGTATCCCAAGCTCTATTAAGGGCAGGCAAAACGGGCCATCGGCGCCAGGACCCAGTGCGACAGGTGATCATTACCGGTGACGGTTCCCCGACCGTATCCGACAGCACGACGGGGGAATATTACCATTCCATCTATGGTGCCGTAACGGAGTCACTTCATGTATTTATCATCCATGGCTTCCGCGAACTACCCGGACGATCCCGACCGCTTCAGATCCTCGAGATCGGTTTCGGAACCGGGCTGAACGCGTTCCTGACCCTCCTCGAATCCGAACGGAAAGGAATAACGGTACATTACGAAGCCCTGGAACCCTGTCCTCTCGGGGCGGAAATAACCGGAACGCTGGATTATCCCGGAGCTCTGGATGCGCCGGAATTCCGGGAAGCGTTCAACCGGCTGCACGATGCGGAAGAAGGACAAATAATACCCATCACCCCTCGTTTCTTCCTGAACAAGATCCGCGACAGAGCAGAACAATTCGTGTTTCCCCCGGAACGGTATGACCTGGTTTACTTCGATGCGTTCAGCCCGAAGGTGCAGCCTGAACTGTGGCAGCCTGCCGTTTTTGAAAACCTTTATGCAGCCATGCGGGAAGACGGCTTGTTACTGACTTACTGTTCCAAGGGGGATGTAAGCCGGGCGATGAAAGGTTGCGGGTTCCAGGTCGGGAAACTCCCCGGTCCTCCCGGCAAACGGCACATGCTCAGGGGCAGGAAACAGGCTGTGAGCCGGCATTAAGGCTCCCGCCACCTGGATCCAGCCAAGGGGCATGGTAACCAGCCAGTCGGGGGTGATGATAAATTTCTTGTCCCAGTAGGGTCGTCCGTACGACGTCAGTTCCTCAGTTCCCCCGCATGTCCGGCTGCCGCTCTCAAAAGCCTGATAGATCAGTTCCGAACAATAATATTTCCGGAACTTCCTGCGGAACGAAAAATTATACTTTAACCCGGTCGCCTGACGGGCAAACGTACAGGCGGCATGGACCAGGTCATTGCCGGCCAACGACGGGCAAAAGACGGCCCAATCGTCAATGTGCTTAAGTAAGTCGTTGGGAGAAACCGACCGAACCCCGCTTCCCACGGCTTCGATCAGGTCGTTTCCGGGCATGACCATCGCCACATGAGTCCAATACCCGTGGATCCACAGATTTCCAAACAGGTATTCGGTCCGGGTTACGACCAGCATGCCTGGCCGTAATACGTTGATCAGGCTAGCGGCAATGTCCCCCGAACATCGGTACGGACGCCCGAATCTCCAGGTGATCCTGTTGGCTATCCTGATCACCGGATTGAAAAACCGGATGCCAAAGAATTTTAATTTACTGGTTATCAATCTAAAGAAATAAACTCCTACGAAATATCCTGAAAGAATGCAAAGCTAGGCAATATCCTTGACATCTACCCTATTTTATTGTACTTTAGCGAAATGGGACAAGAAATATCTTCACAAATCAATTTATTCAAGCAAATCCGGGAAAAAATCCCCGCCAATTTATCCTTCGTGCACGAAGTGTCGGAGTTGCTTGGCATAAGTTATGACAGTGCATACCGTCGTATCCGGGGGGAAAAAGAACTCTCGATGGAAGAGCTGCAAAAGCTTTGCCAGCATTACAGTATTTCAGTGGATACGTTCTTTAACCTGAGCAAGGAGTGCATTATTTTCCACAGTGTTCCGATCGGCGACGGAGGCAAAACATTCGGCGAGTGGCTGCAGTCGATTTCGGCTGATCTGCGTATGATCCACGAGTCGCATGAACGGGAGATCTATTATTTCGCGAAGGACATCCCGCTGTTTCATTACCTCGAATTTCCGTCTGTTTTTGCCTTCAAATCCTTTTTCTGGCACAAAGCCCTGTTTCCCGGCTCCATCGCAGGGGATCTCTTTGACCCTTCAGTGTCGCCGGAAGACCTGATCATCCTGGGGAGGCACATGCTGGCCTATTATAACAAGATCCAGGTAATTGAGATCTGGAATATGGAAAGCTTTGACAGCATCCTCAGGCAGATCGAATTTTGCTTTGTATCCGGTTATTTCAAAAGCAAGGAGGATGCCCTGGATCTGCTGTCGGAAGTCGAAGCCATGATCCGTCACCTGCAGCACCAGGCGGAGCATGGGTTCCGGTTTTTCCGGGGCGAGGAACCATTGGGGGCCAGCGGGATGTATAAACTGTACCTCAACGAAGTGATGCTGGGGGATAATACGATTCTCGTCAAGATCAACGGGCACCGGAAAGTCTACCTGACGTACAACGTCATCAACCTGCTCACCACGCAGGACGAAAACTTCTGCCAGCAGATCGAGGATTCGCTCCAG
>DAIRDK010000163.1:0-6335 GCA_036796175.1 Bacteroidales bacterium
AGAGCAGCAGCCTTCTAAGCTGCGGGTCGTGGGTTCGAATCCCGCCCGGATCACTTCAGCAATGCAACTTTACTTGGGCCGTGGCGGGATCATGAGGCCCCCGCAGGGGGACGAACTAATCCCGCCCGGATCACAACCAGATGACTACTTTTTCAGTTTAAGGATCTTCCTGTGGAACAAATGGCCTTCCATATTGATCTCCAGCAGGTAAAATCCCGGTTCAAATCCTGAACCATTTAATTCGCATCGGAAACTCCCGACGAATGTGACCTGGCAGGAGTAATTCACCTTCCCGGAAACTCCTCTCACAACGATGTCTGCCGAATGTTTTCCTGGTGTAGCAATTCCCAGTACAATTTGATCATAAAATGGGTTCGGATAACAATAAACCTCCGGTTTTTTGTGATCAATGCCTATGCTTGTATGATTAATGTCGAGACGTGCGTCTCTGCTCCGTTTGACTCCGCAAGTGTTAGTGACCAGGCAATAATAAAGACCTGTATCGCTCTCGGTGACTGGAAAGAAAACAAGGCTGTCGGAGGTTCGTCCCTCAAGCAGTTCCCCGTCTTTATACCACTGGTAAGAAAAGGGGTCCTCTCCTGCTACCAACAAATAAAAGCGGGCGGTATCACTTCTTCTGATATTCTGGTCCTGGGGTTGAACGATAAATGAGGTTGAATCGAAAAGCTCAACTTCGGCCAAGTCAGAAAACAACTGATAAAAATCATTAAAGATCTTCACCCGGTAAGTGTATACCGAATCCTCAAGGCCTCTTGTATGGATTACGAGGCTGGAGGAGTCGGATCCAAAATAAACCTGATTCTCTTCGATATCATTCCAAAGAGATCCTTCGTGAACCTGCCACTGATACGAGATTGCACAGCCTGACGCTATAACAGGCAGCACTGCCGTTTGATCCCTGCAGATGGTCACCGGGTCAGGTTGATCCAGAAGATAAATTGCATTCGTGTCGCACCCAATGGAGAAACAACCATAAGGGTCAGTCTTGACAATCCATCCGTTTCCTCTGTATGATGCCCTGTAAACCAGGTAGTATGTCCCTGACAACAGAATACCACCATCGGAACAGGCAATTCCTCCCTTGAACTCTCTTAACGTATCAAAGGTCGAAACAGCATCAGGTTCATAATTGTACTTCCGTAAAAACAGACTGTCAGCCTCTGGCGTAAACCCAAATAACCAGGCACATCTGCCATAGATATCGGTCCCACAAGCTCTGAAGGTTCCGTCGGTCATCTGGAACGCCTGATTGGGAACATACAAGTTATCCGGTTCACCGTACATGCCATCAGCAAGGATCATTCCATCCGAAAGACGCAGCTTCATAACCCTTAACCTGATCTCTTCCTGCAGTCCGAACCAGGCAGCTTTGGTTGTATACGGTGCAATAACAACCACAGAAGAATCATCAGAAAGAATGGGGATGGCGCGTTCATCGGGATGAGGGCCGCCCACATCCTTCTGCCATATGACTTGTCCCGTTTTTGTCAGCCTGTAAACCCATGGATCTCCTGACTGGTATTGCTGACCATCAAAGGCATAGCTACCGATAAGAAACCCGCTGTCGGGTAGCTCCTGGATACTGCTCATATACTCGTACAGGAGGCTCCTGTGCCCTGAAAAACCCCTTTGCCATAACTGTTTGCCGAGACTATCCGTTTTGTAAAGAACCCCTTTTATACCTGCCTGTCCTATAAGGGCAAACCCGTTGTCGCTTGTTTCAATTACATATTCACCCATGAATTCAGTCTCGCCTGGATGAAGGGTATCAATGATCAGTTTCGTCCAAATGATTTCCAGTTCATAGGTGAGCTTCATCAGGAATATCTTTTCATCAACTGGAACGGAATCCCGGCAATCGTAGTGAGAACCAGTAAGGATAAGATTTCCGTCGCTCGTTTTATTCAGCACATTAGACCAGGCGCCACTATAGCAATTGATACTATCCCCAACAATGGCTGAACTGATTTTATTCCCGTTCTGATCGAGTTCCGCCATCCCGATGTGATATCCCTTCGAGGAAGGAAATGTGCAGGCGATAAAATATCGTCCGTCAGCCTCAACAACACCTGAGCATCGTTCATCAGTCGAATCGGTTGTAAAGATCACGGTTTTATTAAATGTGATAGTCTGTGCGAACAGATAGGACATCTGCAGGGAAAAAAGCAGGCAAATCGAGAATGTCAGAGATTTCACCGAATAACAGGTTGTTCATTAAATAAACATTTAAAGATATAACAATTGAGTTTGTTTGTCAAGATTACGGATCAAGTAATTTTAATTTGTTATTTTTATGTGGTGTTAACTCATTTCTAATGAAAACTGTATACAGAATCACAATAGTGGCCGCAACTCTGTTAATGATGCCCTTTATATCCCGTGCCCAGACCTGGCTCTCCACCAACGGTCCGTTCGGCGGGGATGTCAGGACCCTCGCGACGACCCAGGACGGCGACATCTGGGCAGGGACAAAAAACGGCGGGGTGTTCCGTTCAACCGACGACGGCGAGAATTGGGTAAACCGGGGCCTGACCGGTTCAGATATCTTTGCGCTGGCTGTTACTGACAGCTATGGGATCTTTGCGGCTGCCATGGGAAGCGGGGTTTACCGGTCTCTGGATACAGGACAGACCTGGACCCTGGTCAACTACGGACTCACCTTCCCCTGGGTCATTTCACTCGCCGTTAATGATGCAGGCGATATTTTTGCAGGGACATTCGAGGGAGGAGGAATCTATAGGTCCGGTAACAACGGGGATTCATGGGAACTGGTGAACGACGGCTTGACAAATACCTATGTGCTGGCACTCGCCGTAAGTCCAAACGGGCACCTCTTTGCCGGCACCTATGGCGGCGTTTTCCGGTCGACCGACAACGGAGATCACTGGACCGAGGTCAATAATGGGCTTACTGTGCCCTATATTCTGTCCCTGGCGGTCAATTCCGACGGCTGGGTCTTCGCAGGATGTGATTTCGGCGGCGGGGTGTACCGTTCCACTGATGACGGCGATACCTGGACCGCTGTTACCAACGGCTTCACCAGTTCGAACGGGGTCAATGCATTGGCAGTGAATCAAGGCGATACCTTGTTTGCAGGTACTTATGGCGATGGCGTGTACCGGTCGGTAAACGGAGGCGACAGCTGGACACAACTAAATGCCGGTCTTGACAATCTGTTCGTGATCTCTTTTGGGATTACGGCGGACGGGCATGTGTTCACAGGCAATTATCTTGCGGGTGGGATCTACAGATCTATGGATAACGGGGATAATTGGAGTCCGAAGATGAACGGGCTGACAGCGACAGAGGTGAGGGCCCTGACCACAGAAGGCGGTTTTCTTTTTGCCGGAACATACGGAGCCGGGGTATTCCGCAACTGGAATCCCGGGGATCACCAATGGGAAGAGGTGAATAATGGTCTTGCGGCGAAGTACATCACTTGTATGGCCAGTTCCGAGAGTGTTGTTTTGGCAGGAGCCGACCGGGTGAACGGGAACGGAGGTGTTTTCCGGTCCCTGGATGGAGGGGAGACATGGACTGACCTATTCACCGGGGTATCGGAATTTGATGTCCGGGCGCTGCGGTTTAAAGGATACGGGATGATCTTTGCCGGCACATACGGCGACGGCGTTTTCCGGTCAACTGACTTCGGCACTACCTGGGAACCGGTCAACAACGGTCTCGGCTGCACGCAGGTGTGGAGCCTCGGGGTGGCCATGAACGGTGATCTTCTGGCAGGGACGGCCGGATGCGGGACCGGGATCTACAGATCGTCCGATAACGGAGATACCTGGGTTTTATCCAGCGACGGGCTTACGACTACGGATGTGACAGCGATTGACCAGGACATGAACGGCAAACTGCTGGCAGGGACCATTCCGATCTTCGGGGTTGGCGGAGGGGTGTTCAATTCGGAAGACTGGGGAATGACATGGGCGGAATTCAATACCGGCCTGGGGAACCTTGAAGTGACTTCCCTCGAAAGTGACTGGCTGGGTAACGATTATGCAGGAACTTCGGCAGGAGTATACAAAGCAGGGTATTACACCACCTGGAGCAGCATTAATGAGGAGTTGCCATCCGTCAGGATCAACAGTCTCAGGTCGGAGTATTATATGGCTTCGCTGTTCGCAGGTACGACGGGCTGCGGCGTGTGGATGTACCCACTGCCTGTCGGGATCGAAGAGCAGGCCGCCAACCGTGGACTGATTATTTTCCCGAACCCGTCCGTTGACATCATTACTATTTACGATCAGAAAAACGTGAACGGGACCGGACAAATAGTCAGTGTTTTATCGATCGACGGAAAAGAGACGGTAAAAGTTGTTATCCAGACCTTCCCGGCATCGGTCGATGTATCCAGGCTGCGGCCCGGGTTGTATTTCATTAAAACGGAAGGAGACCACGGAATTTCAATTGGCAAGTTCGTGAAGGAATAATCCCACCTCACCCCCTAACCCCCTCTCCTCAAGGAGAGGGGGAATAGCATTCCCCTCCCCTTTTCCTTGAGGAGAAGGGGCCGGGGGATAAGATGCCGTAGGCCAGAATCAGGAGAAGACGCCGGGGGATGAATTATGAACCGGAGGAAAATAAAATTTGAATTTGATTGACACATTGTATCTTTATATTTTCAAATATATCCCATGAACACGATGGAACGAAAACCCCTGTTTGAGATCATTATCCAGCTGGTCCTGTTGTTTCTGCTGATCGCCTGGTGTATCGGCATCGTGATGCCCTTTATCGGTCCCGTGGTGTGGGCCGCTATTATTGCGATCGTCATGTACCCCCTGTTCACGCTGGTTAAGCGCTGGTTTGGCGGAAGGGGAACCCTCGCAGCGGTGGTCCTTACCCTGTTGATGTTCCTGGTGATCCTGGTCCCGACGGCGTGGATCGTCGGATCCCTGATCGATGGCATCAAAAATTTTGCGATGCAGTTCAGGGATCAGTCATTTGCCATACCGCCACCGGATCCGCATGTCGCCGACTGGCCGGTGATCGGCAAGCCATTGACTGATCTTTGGTTGTCTGCATCGCAAAACCTGATGGCCGTTGTTACCACCTATAAGGAACCTCTTTCAAAGGCCGGATTGGCCCTTCTCGGCAGCCTGGCCAGTTTTGGTTCCAGTATGATCATGTTGTTCCTGTCGGTGCTGATCGCGGGCTTCATGATGCTGACCGCGGAAACATCGGTGGGTTTCATGCGGAAACTCTTTTACAAACTTGCCGGTGAACCCGGCGAAGAACTCCTGGGAATGGCAGGCGTAACCGTAAAGAATGTCGCGAAAGGCATCCTGGGTGTGGCCTTTGTCCAGTTCATCCTGGCAGGGGCCCTGTTCCTCCTCGCAGGAGTGCCCTTTGCCGGTCTCTGGGCCCTGTGTGTGCTCATCCTGGCCATTTTGCAATTACCTGCCGCCCTAGTCATCATTCCGGTGATCATCTGGTTGTTCTTCTCCATCGATCTGGGTCCGGCCATCCTGTGGTCGATCGGGCTGCTCATCGTGGGATTGCTCGATAACGTCCTGAAGCCGATCCTGATGGGCAAAGGCGCCCCGGTCCCCATGCTGGTGATCTTTATCGGGGCGATCGGCGGGTTTATCTTCTCCGGGTTCATCGGGCTTTTCACCGGTGCGATCGTCTTATCTGTCGGGTATACCCTGATGGTGAATTGGGTGAAGGCGGAGTGATGTCTTTCCGGCGTTGCCTGCAAGAACTCAAAACTCAAAAGTCAAAACTCAAAACCACAACTTAAAACTTAAAACTGTTTCAGTTCACTGAGCACAGCTCCCTGCTCCCTGCCCCCTGCCACATGCCACCTGCCACCTGCAAAATGAATTGCTTTCAGATTGTATCTTTGCTTAAGAAGCCACAACATATCGGCGGTGTTCAGTTCTACGGATCAGTTGTGAATTGCTTTCAGATTGTATCTTTGCTTAAGAAGCCACAACCCGTGAACGAGATGTGGGACAACTCCACCGTTGTGAATTGCTTTCAGATTGTATCTTTGCTTAAGAAGCCACAACGAATGGCAGGAGAAGTTCTCCGACCGCTTTGTTGTGAATTGCTTTCAGATTGTATCTTTGCTTAAGAAGCCACAACTACCCGGATACGCATACGAGGGAGAAATCCGTTGTGAATTGCTTTCAGATTGTATCTTTGCTTAAGAAGCCACAACTAAGAAAAATAACCTTCTTTATTAAAAACAGTTGTGAATTGCTTTCAGATTGTATCTTTGCTTAAGAAGCCACAACGTACCAAAGCAATAATTGAAGTTCTGCTCTGTTGTGAATTGCTTTCAGATTGTATCTTTGCTT
>DAIRDK010000164.1:0-6334 GCA_036796175.1 Bacteroidales bacterium
ACATTGCAAATCATGTCACGGTGCACTGGGGGCAGGTGACGGACCTAAGGCCGCCACGCTGAAAACACCCATGAACTACTTTTCAGGCAAGGATTTCCAGGCAGAGACCGACGGGGAGATATACTACAAAACGGTATACGGAAAAGGCGAAATGCCTGCGTTTGATAAAAAAATCACCACCCCTGCCGATCAGTGGGCGCTCGTTGCCTATATGAGGACATTCAAAAAATAACGGAAAGATCTTATCCCGTTGAAAAAGCTGCCGGAATTTCCGGCAGCTTTTTTTATTCCAGTGACCGAAAAGATTAATTTTCAGTTATATTTGCAAGAATTACAGGGAACCGTCATATGAAAAACAATATCCTTGTTCCGACCGACCTCACGGAAGCGGCCGATAAAGCTATCGCGCAGGCAATCATCCTGGCCAGGAAAATGGAAGCCGGTATAATCCTTGTGCATGTGCTGACCGACCGGTCCGAACCTGCCGAGGTCATCGAAATGACCCTGAACGCCCAGGGGTCGCGGACTCATAAAAAAACTGGAATCATCTGTGAAACCCGCCTCCTCAGGGGAGGGTTATTCACGGCGATGGAGAAATACACGAAGGAGAACCCTCCCAGTCTTATGGTCGTCGGCACTCACGGAATCAGGGGACTCCGGCAGAAACTCCTGGGAGCCGATATCCTCAAACTGGTGTCGAGGGTCCATGTGCCGTCGCTGGTAGTCCAGAAAACATCACCTCTCATCGAAAAACTGAGCCGGATCGTTCTTCCGGCAGCGAGCCACTCCTCATTCCATGCTTCCGTTGACATCGTTGCCCGCGTTGCAGAGGTCTTTCACTCCGAAGTCCACCTGTATACGGTTGAAAAACCCGGGTTCGACTGGCCAGACCAGCTCGTCAGAAACATCCAGGAAGCCACCCGGGTGTTCAACGCCCGCAAGATCAAGCTCAAAAGAGTGAACGAGGAACAGTCTGTCTACTCGCAAGGATATGCCAAGCAAACCCTGAAATACGCCAGATCCGTTCACGCGGATACCATCTGCATCATGGCGGTCCCTTCCAGGGAATACCACTATTTTGCCCAGTCCGACAAGGAATCCATCCTGCTGAACGAGGACAGGATCCCGATCCTTTGTGCCGGAGGAGGAACAGGCAAGGAACAGTAAAGGATGAAAACCGTCGTCAGAGTCCTGATCATACTGGGATTAAGCGTACTTGGTTACAAGGAAGGACAAAGCCAGGTCAACCCGGATTCGGTGATCCGCGAACTGAACCATGAAATCGTTTCGGCGGCAAATGACAGCATCCGGATCCTGAGGTTGAACGACCTGGCCTTTTTTTACCAGGATTACCTTGATGACAAAAACCTGGCCGACAGCCTCAGCGAGGCAGCAGTGTGTATCGCCCGCATGACCCTCCGGAATGATCTGCTGATCCTTGCCTACAACCGGTACGTTGAGGTCACAGACCTGAGTTACAGCCAGCAAAAAGCCATGGCTTATGCCACCGATGCCTTGCAATTGAACAGCCTGGATTTCAATCCCAGGAGGGAATGGCGGGTGTGCCGCAACCTGACGGAAGTCTGTCTGGAGGGGTACCTGTTCGACAAGGCCTTAGCGTATGCCAACAGCGCGATGAAGTTCGCCGCCACTTTGCAGGACGACACCCTGCGGGCTGAAAGTTTGCTGCTCATGGGACGGTGCCTCGAGGTAAAAAACCAACGCATCGAAGCCTTCAACCACTACCTGGATGCCGTGGATACGGCGGAACGGATCAGCGACGATCGGATCCTGAGGAAATGCTACTCCCGGTTGTCAAACTTTTACAAGAACATCAAACTGTACGGGCCGGCCATCAACTATAAAAACATGGAAGGGCTGCTGATTCTGCGGCAAATCCCGATCGATATGTCGGCCCTGATGTACGTCCAGTATGACCTCCTGTTCATCGATATGGAAATGAACCAGAACAGGCTAAGCACTGCGATGACAGACAAGATCCTTGATTTTGCAGTGAACACGGGGAATATCCGCCTCAAGAATTTCATGCTAGCCCTGTACCGGAAACACCTGATCGAAGCGAACGACATCAGCGAACTTTATGACCTCTACCACAAGCGTTTTCCGGATGACCTCGCGACCATGAGAGCGAAAGACCCGACTCTCTTTTACAGGCTACAGGCATTCTTCAATGAAGATCTCAACCGGCCGGATTCCGCCGAATATTATTTCCGGGTGGCATCGAAGCTGATGGATGTTTCTCCGAACAAGGTGATGAGATCGAATTTTTACAACCGGTGGGGACAGTTTTGCCTGCGGCAGGGGAAACGGGAAGAGGCGGTCAGACATTTTAAAACGGCTTTTGACCTGGCAAGTTCAGTGGGTTATTTCAACTATACGTTGTCCGCCTCCCGCCAGATGGAATCCGTCTACCGCGACTTGGGGAACTTCCGGGAAGCCTATGCCTATTCGGCGCTGAACAGGGCTTTAGCCGACAGCATCAACAATGCGGCAAAGAAAGAACAGGTAATCATGACGGAAATCAACCGTCAGACTCAGGTGCGTGAAGAGGCGGCCAAACGTGAGCGGGAGGCCACCGAAAGGACCATGCGCCAGCGCCGCCTGGAACGGAACATGATGGCCACCGGGATCGCCTTCATGCTGATCCTGTCATTTGTGATCTTCAGAAGCTACCGGTTGCAGAAAAAATACAACCGGCGACTCGACGATGAAAAGAAACGATCGGATGAGCTGCTCCTGAACATCCTCCCTTATGAGACTGCAGAAGAACTTAAAAACACAGGGACGACCGAGGCGAAACGATTCCGTGAGGTCACGGTCATGTTCACCGATTTTAAGAATTTCACGCAGGCCAGCGAAAAGATGTCGGCGGAGGAACTGGTGAAGGAGATCCACTCCTATTACAGCGAGTTCGACAAGATCATCCGGAAATACAATATCGAGAAGATCAAGATCATCGGCGACAGTTACATGTGTGCCGGCGGATTACCGGTCGAAAATTCAACCCACGCCTTCGACGTGGTGAGTGCTGCCCTGGAACTGCAGGAATTTATGGCCTCCCAGAGGAGGATCCGCCAGTCGCATGGCCGCCACTTCTTTGAGCTCAGGATCGGGATCCATACCGGACCGGTTGTGGCCGGGATCGTGGGGATCAGGAAATTCGCATACGATATCTGGGGCGATACGGTCAATACCGCCGCCCGAATGGAAAATTGCGGGGAGGTCGACCGCGTGAACATCAGCGGCAGCACCTTCGGGCACATCAGGGACCGGTTCAGGTGTACCTACCGGGGGAAAGTCCCGGCAAAACACAAGGGAGAGATCGACATGTACTTTGTCGAACCCTTCTGAGATCAGGTTAATGAAATCCGTTAATCGTGGATGATCGGGCTCGAGTTATCGCAGACAGGCGGACAGGGGCCCACGCTTCTTGCCGTCGTCTTATAGATCTTCCCGGCAACATCGTCCAACCCCTGGCTGGTGATCCCGACAACGATCCCCAGGTTGGTCGAACTGTTATCGATCCCGTTGTAGATCCTGAAGCCCGCCAGTTGTGAGTTGTCCTTGTACAGCTGTGCCATCGCATTATACTGTTCGAGATCGATGACATATCCCTTGATGACGTTGTTGTATGGAAGCGCCCTTCCCATATAGTTGAGATAGTAAGTGTGAGCATTGGCAGCTGTGATGACCTCCATCGGAGGGTTCGGCGGAGTAAAAGACAAGATGCCCAGGAACAGGGCACCTGCGAACATCCCTGACACAAACGTCAGAACGGGCAACCATTTACTTGTTCTCATGTGGATCGTTTTGAATGATTTAACAGTACATACAATAAACATTCAAATATACCACATTTTTCTCAATCCGGTCTGTTTATTTACAATAACCGAATGATTTTCAAAGGCGAAGGGTCTGTCAGGCTGTTTTAAAAAAAGCGATGGTCCGCTCCAGGGCCTCCTGCTGGCTGTACTTCGGCTCGAATCCCAGGTTCCGTTTCGCTTTTTCAGATGAAAAAGTAAACTCATTGCAGGTATAGAGTACCGCGAAGCGACTGAATTTCGGATTGTATTTTTTGACCGGCCGTGCCAGGACAGCGGCCATTTCAGAGATCGTGGCAATAGCATAGGCCGCTCCACGGGGGATCCAGAAATTCTTTGGCCATAGGTTATACCCGATTCCTTCGATGATCCGGTCAAAGAAGTGGAAGAAGTTGGAGCCGGGTCCGTCGGTGATCAGGTACGCCTGCCCGGCCGCCCCCGGACTTCCGTTGAGGATAGCCCTGGCGGCCAGGAGATGGGCATGGGCCGCATTACCTACGTAAACATGCTGGCTTTTTGCCTGGCCGTTGCCAAGCCGCACGTAAAACCCTCCCCTGGCCATGGCTACCAGTGATCCGATATGGTACGGGTCGCCTTCTCCATAGATATCCGAAGGCCTGATGATGACGGTCCGCAATTCATCCGAATTCGCAGCTGCAACGGCTCGTTCAGCGAGTTCTTTGCTTCTGCAGTACATGTTCGGATGGCTTTCGGGGAACGGTGCGCTTTCATCCACGTTCACCATGGGTTTGCCCGTATAGATCGCATCGAGCGAGCTGGTAAAGACAAGGTATTTCACGTTTTGTTCCCTGCAGGCCCGGATGACATTCTCCGTCCCTTGCACATTCACTTTGTACACCTCGTCCTCCGGGTGGGTCCCCCAATCGACGATCGCAGCCGTATGGATGACCAGGTCAATGCCTCTGCAGGCATCCGCGATCTCTTCCCGGTTGCAAATATCGCCCCGGATATACATGACGCCAGGATTGGTCTCGCCCGCAGGCGGCTTCAGATCGAAAACAGTAACGGTGGCCGCATCCAATACCGGGTTGGGTTCAAGGAGTTCACGTACCACGGCACTTCCGAGAAACCCGGTTCCGCCGGTCACAAGAATGTTCAACGAGTTCATATAATCCAGGTAATGTAAAAGGCGCAAAAGTAATAGTTTTTTAACTCTGCCCGCAATGGGACAAAAAACCATTTACCTGATCAGGGGCTCGAAGAATGAGTCATACCAGGCATTTCGTAGCCGGATTCTTGATATGCTGCAGCAAGTTCTGGACAATCACAAGCCAGCCTCACTGTGGGTCACGATGACTGTTGAACGCCCGCCACGGCGTTCGGTCATCCCGTTCCGGAAAGCCAAGATCGCCGCCGTATCCATAAAAACAGACCAGAGGAGCCTGGTCGGCGAACTCATCTCCTTGCCGGGATTTTCGGGGGCTTACCGTGTGGAGGAAGCCATCCCGGTTTCACATGAGCCATATTGGCCGGACGGAACCCCTACACCGGGCGTCAACCTGCTCACCCTGTTTCAAAGGAAACCGGGCATTTCCCGGGAACAATTCCTCGACCGCTGGCACAACAGTCACACCCCCTTATCCCTTCGGATCCATCCGCTGTGGAACTATAACAGGAATGTCGTCATGGAACGTCTGACCGCAGAATCACCGGGCTATGAAGGGATCGTGGAAGAACAGATGCGGACCCGGGAAGACCTCCTCAATCCCTTCCGGTTCTTCGGAAACCCACTGGTGATCCTGCCGCGCATGCTCGCCGTATACACGGATACGAAAGCATTCCTCGATTATAAAAAGATTGAAACCTACCTTGCGGAGGAGATCATCCTTAAATCCCAGGTGGTGAGGTGGTGAGGTGGTGAGGTGGGAAGAGTTCCGTTACTCAAGAGGCTGGATATACGAAACGGTTCCTGAGCCTGAAATGTTGGTCACGATCAGCGGATTCCCGTAATACCGGATGTTCCCGCTGCCCGATATCGTTGCATTCAGGTATACCGAGACCGCCAGTTTGATATCGCCGGAGCCGCTGATGTTCGCCCAGGCTGAATCGGCCTCGACACCCAGCATGTCGATGTTTCCGCTGCCGCTGATCGTCAGGTGTTCCACTTTGCAGTTCCCGTAATATCCCTTGATGTTCCCGCTGCCGCTGATATTCGCATCCAGGTCATGCGCATTCAGCAGGGCCATGCTGAGATTCCCGGATCCGCTGATGTTCAGGTCGGCGGAATAGACGTCCCAGGCATTATCGACCGTCATGTTGCCGCTTCCGCTGATCTCCAGATTGCTGATCCCCGGGCCTTTCACCACGGCGGTGATCTGCTTGTGCGAGCCGATCCTCACATGATCTTCAAACTTGATGACCAGGGTCCCGTTTTTTACCGTGGTCTCAATGTGGTCCAGGATGTTTTGCTGCCCCTGTATGGTCAGGCTGTAGGCTGTGTCTGGCGTATAGGTCACGTAGGCATCCATGGC
>DAIRDK010000165.1:0-6327 GCA_036796175.1 Bacteroidales bacterium
GCATCTCCTTGTTGAACCTGCGTCCCCGTTCCTGGATGGCTTCGAGGTTCACCACGTTGTTGCGGTTGCCGCCGATGGTCTTCACATGGGCGACCAGCGCCTTGATCTTTTTGTCACGCAGCACCGTGCCGATGCCTCCGCGGCCGGCCTGCTTCAGGCGCACCTTTTTCCGCTTGATGTCATAAAAGCTGAAGTTCAGCATGCCGATCAGCGAATGTTCGGCGGCGGTGCCTGCCGAAACGACCGAGACATTGTATTTGTCTTTCTCATTGCCTTCGGCGGACAACATCTCATGGAGCTCCTCAGCCAGCACATGGCTGTCGGAAGGAAGGTCTGCGGCATCGTAGATCTCGATCACTTCGCGTTCTTCCTCGAATACGACCAGGATCTCCTTGTCCGATTTTCCCTGGATCTCAAGGGCATCGAATCCGCAGAATTTAAGGAAAGGCCCAAAAAAGCCGCCGACGTTGGAATCGACAACGATGTCGGTCTGCGGGCTGATGGCACAGCAGATGGCTTTACCCGTTCCCGAGTATTGCGTAATCCCGCAGCAGGGCCCGCCCGAGATCACGCTCTCGTTTTCCGGGTCATTCCATTTGGTTTCGGGCTTCGTGGCGTCCCACAGCAGCCGCAGATCGAATCCCTTGCCGCCGATGAATTTTTCCTTCATCTGGGCGGTGACGGGCTTCTCGATGAACGTGTAATCGCCAACATTGATGTATACGGTGCGGTTGTTGTATCCTTTTTCGATCGGCGCCCAGGTGTATTTGTATTGCGCCAGCAGCTTGTGAGTTCTTTGAAATTCTGCAAATTTCATATCGTGAGCGGGTTTGTTTTCTACAGCAAAAATACGCAAAATGGTGAATGTAATAACAACAGGATCACATTGTTCGATATGTCTGGGTGTGCATATCGGGCATTCGTCACGACCGGCCCAGGTCTTCGTCGGGATAGGATAATCCCTGCCAGTTGTAGAGTCCGTCCATCAGGCGTTTTCTCTTCTCATCGGGGGTCAGCCGTTCATAGGCTTCACGGGCTTCCTGCTGCCTGCGGCGCTTCTCTTCCTCGATGAGGTAGATGTTCTGGAGGTAGGCCTCTTCCACCTGGCGGGTAAGAAAATCGCGTGCCACGGTAGGAAAGAGTTCCAGCAGGAGCTCGTCTTTTTCGTTTGAAGCCAGCTTCATGTCACCGTACTCTTCGAAGACGGTATTCTCCTGTTTTTTGTAGTTCTTCGTGTCGTAAGCGGTCTCTTCCTTGACGCCGGTGAGCTGTTCCCTGAACTCGGGATCGATCGGGATCGGGGTTTTGCCGTAGATCCCTTTGACGAGGTTGACGTACTGGATCGATTTGGTGGTGAAAAAGGGCTGTTCCTTGTTCTCGTCGATCACGCAGTTGACGGCCTGCACGCCGACGATCTGGCTGGTGGGTGTAACCAGGGGAGGGCAGCCCGATTTGATGCGGACCAGCGGTACGAGTTCGAGAACGCGCGGAAGCAGGTGATCGAGCTTGAGCTGTTTGAGCTGGGCCAGCATGTTGGTGTACATTCCGCCCGGGATCTCGGCCCGTTTCACCACCTCGTCGGGTTCCGGGAAATGGAAGAACCGTTCGATCTCCAGGCAGGCCTGCAGCAACTCTTCTTCCTTGTCGCGCTTCGCCATGAAAATGGCTTTCGTGAACAGCCGGTTGACCTCGCGGGGAAGCTTGTAGTCGGAAATGTCGAACTCGACCGGGAAGATCTTGTAGCTGTCGAACTCTGCCAGGTCTGCACGGATCGAACGGAGTTCCTTGTTGATCTTTGCTACGGCATCGAGGTTGACATGGGTATCGATGCCCATGCGGTCGCAGAAGATCTGGATGATCTCAAACGCAGGGGCGGCCGGCCCTCCGGCAAAATTAAGGATCGCCGTATCCACGATATCCGCTCCGTTGACGATCGCCATCAGGGTGGATGCCAGTCCGTAACCGGGTGTGCAATGGGTATGGAAATCAACGGGGAGGTTCACTTCTTCCTTGAGCCGGCGAACCAGATTCCCGCTGGTGGAAGGCGGGATCAGTCCGGCCATGTCTTTCACCGAGATCATGTCGGCTCCCATGGCCTCGAACTCCTTAGCTTTCCCAACGAAATAATCCACCGTAAAAATATCATGAGGCAAGGTCTTGAAGTGGATCCAGGAACGGAATTTCTGTCTTGCCGAGAATTTCGGATCCACCGTATAGCTTAAGGCGCAGTCGGCGATGCCTCCGTTCTGCTTGACATATTTGATGGTCGACCGGACATTGTCGGTGTCATTCAGCGCATCGAAGATCCTCATGATGCCGATGCCCGACCGGATGGCATTCCGGTTGAAGCCTTCGATCACCTCCTCCGGGTAGGGATTGTACCCGAACAGGTTCCTTCCGCGCGAAAGGGCGGTCAGCAAGGATGTATCCCCGACAGCGTCCCTGATGCTTTCCAGCCTTTTCCATGGATTTTCGTTGAGATAACGCATGATGGAATCCGGCACGGCGCCGCCCCAGACTTCCATGGCATAGAAACGGGCATCTTTATAATAGGGGAGCACCCGTTCCACCTGTTCCTGGGTCATTCGGGTGGCAAACAGCGACTGCTGTCCGTCCCTGAGGGTCACGTCCCGGATTAGCAGTTTTTTCCTTGGCATGGTTCGTGTTTTTTGTAGTTTTGAATGAGTCGGATGAAGGTAACATGCAGGAGGGCAAAGTTAAGGAATTGAAAGATACCTTCTTCGGAATTTTGTATTATTGTGAACGGAATAACAGGTAACATGACGACAGAGGAAATTCGTGGCAGGTTAAAGGGCAAAAAAGTCGGCATCGCCGGTGCAGGAGGTCTGGGATCGAATTGCGCCGTCGCCCTGGTGCGTTGCGGGATCGGGAAACTGGCCGTAGCGGATTTTGACGTGGTCTCCGAAAGCAACCTGAACCGGCAGTATTATTTCCGCGACCAGGTCGGCATGCCAAAGACCGATGCCCTGGCAGCGAACCTGAAACGGATCGATCCCGTTGTGGAATTGTCGATATTCCAGGTCAGAGTGACCCCGGCGAACCTGCAGATGCTGTTCGGGGATTGTGACGTGATCGTCGAAGCATTCGACCTGGCCGAAGAGAAAGAGATGCTGGCCGAGGCGGTCCTGACCCGGATGCCGGAGACACCCCTGGTCCTTGGACTGGGCATCGCGGGATGGGGTCTGAACGACCTGATCCGGTGCAGGAAGTCAGGCAATCTGTATATTTGCGGCGACGAGGTGACCGAGATCTCGCCTGAATTGCCGCCTATCGCTCCCAGGGTCGGCATCGTGGCGAACATGCAGGCGAATGTGGTGCTTGAAATTTTACTTAGTGAAAAGTGAAGAGTGAAAAGTGAAGGGCGACTATGGATATCGTACTGAATAATAATAATGAGCATTTTGAAGCGGCAGAGATGACGGTTTCGGAATTGCTCGTCCTGAAGAATTTTACCTTTAAGATGCTGATCGTGAAGATCAACAACCAGCTCGTTCCGAAGGATGAATACGCGATGACGGTGATCAGGGACGGGGATGATGTGACGGTGCTGCACCTGATCAGCGGAGGATAACCTTAAACCTATGCTGACAGTCTTTATCCTTTACCTCGCCGTGACGATGTTCATCGCGTGGTGGTATTCCAGGGGATCGCGGACCAATGAGGAGTTCGTCCTGGGCGGAAAACGGTTCTCAGGGACAGCCCTCGCGCTTTCAGAACGGGCGACCGGCGAGTCGGCCTGGCTGCTCCTCGGGCTTACCGGATATGCTTACTCAGATGGTCTCAGTGCGATCTGGGTGGCTCTTGGCTGTGTGATCGGCATCACCTTCATCTGGCTCGTGATGGCCGGCAGGCTGAGATCGGAGACCGAAACGACCGGCGCCATGACGATTCCCGGCCTGCTGGGCCGTAAATTCCCGGAATCACGCAGGGGGATCAGCATGCTCTCTTCCATGATCATCATCTTTTTCTTCCTGTTCTATATTGCTGCGCAGTTTGCAGGTTCCGGGAAAGTGATCGAAAAAACCTTCGGCCTCGATCCCCTCTGGGGAATTATCATCGGCTCCGTGGTGGTGACGGTATACTGCATCATGGGAGGATTCATCGCGGTGGTGGTGACCGACGTCTTCCAATCCATACTGATGATCTTTACCCTGGTCGTATTTCCTGTCATCGCACTCTTCGTGGCCGCCTCAAATCATATTCATATCGCCGAAGCGCTCAGCCAGGCCGGTCCGCAGATCGTTTCGCTGACCGGTTCGAAGACGGGCGGCGCAGCGGTTCTGTTCATCCTGAGCGGGATGAGCTGGGCGCTGGGATATACCGGACAGCCTCAGCTGCTATCCAGGATGATGGCGATCAGGAATGAACATGATGTCCGGAGAGCCAGGTGGGTGGCCATAACCTGGACCTTGCTGGCCTATATCGGGGCGATCCTGATCGGGCTGTTCGGCATCGCATTTGTACAAAGCGGATTCCTTGGCAGCGAAGCCGGAAAACTGGCCCAGGATGCGGAAAAGATCCTTCCGGTCATGGTGGTGACGCTGGTAAATCCGATCATCGCGGGCTTCCTGTTGTCGGGGGTGATCTCCGCCATGATGTCCACCGCATCCACCGAACTGACGGTATCATCGGCTTCCATAACGGAGGACATCATCGGCCAGTTGAAGAAGCAGGAGATCGAATCGAAGCGCAAGCTCTGGCTGAACCGGCTGATGACGCTGGCCATCGGTATCATCGCGATCCTGCTGGCGCTCTACATGACGGATACGGTTTACGGTTTGGTGTCCTATGCCTGGTCGGGCATCGGTTCCTCGTTCGGACCGGCTCTCCTGCTGGCGCTCTTCTGGAAGCGGTTCTCCCGTGCCGGCGTGTACGCCTCGCTCCTGTCAGGAACGGCTGGAACGATCATCTGGAAGCTCTTGTTCGAAGCAGATACCGGCGTTTCCGAGAGGCTGACGAGCTTCGTTTTCGCGTTCGCGATGGCGGTGCTGTTCTCCTGGCTCTTTCCGGAGAAAAAGCAGTAGCCTGTCGTTCATCTCAAATAACCTCCGCAACCACAAACGTGCTTCCGCCGACGAAGACCAGATCTCCGGGCTCAGCGGCCGAACGGGCGGCTGCAAAGGCCTCGGGGACCGAAGGGTAGGCAGATCCGTTCAACCCGGCGGCACGGGCCCTCCCGGCCAGCTCCTGCTGATCCAGTCCGCGAGGCACATCCGGCCGGCAGAAATAATAGATCGCGTTCCGGGGCAACAAGGGAAATATTGCTGACAGGTCCTTGTCGTCAACAGCCCCGTAAACGAAATGAAGTTGTTCGTGCGGTGTCGCTTCGATCTGCGCCGCCACCTCCCGGATGCCCCCTTCGTTATGGCCCGTGTCGCAGATGATCAGGGGATGTTTGCCGAGTACCTGCCATCGCCCCTGCAGTCCCGTATTCCGGATCACCTTCCGGATCCCTTTGACAACGGCTCTGCCGGAGATGCCCACACCTGTTTTTCTCAACATGTTGACGGCTCCCATCACCGTGATGATGTTTTTTAACTGATAGGTGCCGGTAAGTGGAGAGTAGAGGGTACGTCGGTCTCCGGCGCATGTTTCGATCACTTCAACGCGGAGCCGTGGTGAAGGATGGTCCCGGAAGACCACCTCCCCGGTTGTAAAGCACTCATCGGCGAACACCAGCGGGGCCTGTTCATTCACGGCTTTATCGACAAACACGTGCCGGATCTCCGGCTGTGTTTCCCCGATCACGGCCGGGATGCCAGGTTTGATGATGCCGGCTTTTTCGTACGCGATCCTTTCCAGGGTATCTCCCAGGAACTGATTGTGGTCGTAACTGATGTTGGTGATGATTGAGATCACCGGGGTGATGATATTCGTTGAGTCGAGCCGTCCCCCCATGCCGGTTTCGATCACCGCCATGTCGACCTGCTCGTCACGGAAGTGCTCGAATGCAAGCGCCGTGGCCATTTCAAAGAACGAGGGGTTCAACTCCCGGAAGGTGCCGATATGGCCTGCAACGAACCGGGCCACCTTGCTTTTCGGGATCATCTTTCCGTTCACCCGGATCCGTTCACGGAAATCTTTGAGGTGCGGGGAGGTGAAAAGCCCTGTTTTGAACCCGCACTCCATGAGGATGGAAGCCAGCATATGGGACACCGACCCTTTGCCGTTCGTACCGGCCACATGGATGGAACGGAACCGGTCCTGCGGGTTGTCCGCCAGGCTGCACAGTTCCGTGATGCGTCCCAGGTCGGGCTTATAGGCAGCCGCCCCGACGCGGTGGAACATGGGGAGCTGTGAATAGAT
>DAIRDK010000166.1:0-6259 GCA_036796175.1 Bacteroidales bacterium
GGACCTGGATGGGTAATTTTCCTATTCTCGACATGTCAATTTTCTCCTTTTAACTGATGTAACATAAAACCTCACCGCCGATGTTTTTGGTCCTGGCCTCCTTGTCGGTCATGATGCCCTGCGAGGTCGAAATGATCGCGATCCCGAGGCCGTTTAGCACCCTGGGAAGTTTCCCGGCATCGACATATTTCCTGAGTCCCGGCTTGCTGATGCGCACCAGGTCATTGATGGCCGATAATTTGGTGACCGGATGATACTTGAGGGCAATCTTGATCGTACCCGGGCGGGTCTCATCTTCCACCTTGTAATTCAGGATGTAACCTTTTTCCATGAGGATCTTCGTGATCTCGACTTTCACCTTCGATTTGGGTATTTCCACTACCCGGTGGTTTGCCATCACGGCGTTCCTGATTCTTGTCAAATAATCTGCAATGGGATCCGTAACCATGTTATCCTTGATCTGTTATAATGAATACTATCGTTTACCAGCTGGCTTTCCTTACTCCGGGGATCAAACCCTTGACCGCCATTTCCCTGAAATTGATACGCGACACGCCGAAGATCCGCATGTAACCTTTCGGCCGGCCCGTGATCTTGCAACGGTTGTGCAGGCGTACCGGGGATGCGTTCTTGGGCAGTTTCTGCAGCGCGGTATAATCACCGGCCGCTTTCAGGGCCTTGCGTTTCTCGGCAAACTTCTCAACCAGTTGCTCTCTTTTACGCTCTCTGGCTTTAATTGATTCCTTGGCCATATTCTGTTTACTTATTTTTAAATGGAATACCGAATTCTTTCAGCAGCGCATAGGCTTCGCGGTCATTGCGGGCAGTGGTCACGAACGTGATGTCCAGTCCGTTGATCTTGGAGACCTTGTCGATGTCGATCTCGGGGAAGATGATCTGTTCCGAAACACCCATGGTATAGTTTCCGCGGCCGTCGAACCCCTTGTCGTTGACCCCGCGGAAGTCACGAACGCGAGGAAGGGCTACGGAGATGAGCCGGTCGAGGAATTCGTACATCCGCTCTCCGCGCAGGGTGACGCGAACGCCGATCGGGTTGCCCCTTCTCAGCTTGAAGTTCGAAATATCCTTGCGGGATTTCGTAGCCACCGATTTCTGCCCGGAGATCATGGTCATCTCATTGATCCCGTTTTCGATATGCTTGCGGTCCGTGATGGCGATCCCCAATCCCTGGTTCAGGCAGATCTTAGTGATCCGCGGGACCTGCATATGATTCTTATAATGGAACTGTTCCATCAGTGCAGGAACAACTTCCTTCTGGTACTTGTCTTTAAGTCTGGGTGAATAAGCCATTACTTGATTACCTCCCCTGATTTTTTGGAATAACGAACCAACTTCTGATTCTTTTCATCGAATTTTCTTCCTGTCCGCGTCGGCTTTCCCGATCCGTCGATCACCTTGAGGTTCGAGATGTGCACCGGGGCCTCCTTCTTGAGGATACCGCCCTGCGGGTTCTTTGCATTCGGCTTGGTATGCTTCGATACCATGTTGGCGCCCTCAACGATAGCCGTGAGGTGCTCGGTGTCGATTTTCAGCACCTTGCCCTGCTGGCCACGGGAGTCCCCCGCGATGATCATCACGGTGTCGCCCTTCCTGACATGTAATTTCTTCTGCATAGTGAATTATGGATATATGCTTAAAGCACCTCGGGTGCCAGCGAAACGATTTTCATAAACTGTTTTTCGCGCAGTTCCCTGGCCACAGGCCCGAAAATACGGGTTCCGATCATCTCGCCTGCGTTGTTGAGCAGCACGACGGCGTTGTCGTCGAACCGGATATAGGAACCGTCCTGGCGACGGATCTCCTTGTTGGTCCTGACCACCACGGCCTTGCTGACCGTTCCTTTCTTGATATTGCCTGAAGGAAGCGCATGCTTCACCGTAACGATGATATGGTCGCCGACGGAAGCGTAACGTTTGCGGGTTCCGCCGAGCACCTTGATGCAGAGGACCTCCTTTGCACCGCTGTTATCGGCCACCATTAATCTTGACTCTTGCTGTATCATGGCTATTTAACCTTTTCAATGATTTCGACAAGTCTCCAACATTTATTCTTGCTGAGCGGACGGGTTTCGGCGATCCGCACTTTATCCCCTTCGCTGCATGTGTTTGTGTCATCCTGAGCCATAAAGCGGGAGGTCTTCTTCACGAATTTTCCGTATTTGGGGTGCTTGACCTTTCTTTCGACCTCAACGACGATGGATTTATCCATTTTGTTGCTGACAACGATGCCGATTTTTTCCTTTCGTAATCTCCTGGTTTCCATTTTTCGATTATTACTTTTTGACCACCTGTGTTTGCTGCTCACCGGCGAGGGACCTGCGGCGGAGTTCCGTCTGCAGGCGTGCGATCGTCTTGCGGTAGGCCTTTATCTTATTCGGATTCTCGAGAGGGGAAACGGCATGGTTGAGTTTCAGCTTGACCAGCTGCTTCTTTTCCTCGTCCAGGCGTTCGTTGATCTCACCTGTGGTTAACTCTCTGATTACTTTCTGTTCCATAATTGCGTTCTGCTTATGCTAATTCTTCGACATAATCGGGGCGGACGACCGTACGCGTTTGAACCGGCAGCTTCTGGGCGCCAAGCCGGAGAGCTTCCTTTGCCACCGCTGCCGGCACGCCTTCGATCTCGAACAGGATGCGGCCCGGGGTGATCCTGGCGACGAAGTACTCGGGAGCGCCTTTCCCCTTACCCATACGGACTTCGGCAGGCTTTTTCGTGACCGGCTTGTCGGGGAAGATGCGGATCCAGATCTGCCCTTCACGTTTCATGTGACGGGTGATCGCCTGGCGGGCTGCTTCGATCTGCCGCCCGGTGATCCATGCCTCTTCCAGGGTCTTGATGCCGAACGATCCGAAAGCAAGCGTATGGCCCCGCTGGGCATTGCCTTTCATCTTGCCCTTCTGCTGCTTCCTGTATTTTGTCTTTTTTGGCTGTAACATCTCGGTAAAATATAGAGGTTATTCAATATTACTTTCTGTTCCTGGGTTTCCCGCCGCCCCTGGGAGCATTGCCTTTCGGGCGCTGGGCCGAGGGTTTCATTTTCGACGACGATTGCGCAGGCATCAGGTCGGGCCGGCCGTACACTTCACCTTTGCAGATCCATACCTTCACGCCGATCCTTCCGTAGGTCGTGTGGGCTTCCGCGGTCGCGTAATCGATATCGGCACGGAACGTATGCAGGGGGATCCGTCCCTCCTTGTACTGTTCCCGGCGAGCCATTTCGGCGCCGCCCAACCGGCCGCTGATGAAGACCTTGATCCCTTCGGCGCCGATCCGCATCGCTGACGCGATGGCCGTCTTAATGGCGCGGCGGTAAGAGATGCGCCCTTCGATCTGGCTGGCAATGGTGTTGGCAACGATCACGGAATCCAGTTCCGGGCGCTTGATCTCGGAGATGTTGATCTGGATCTCCTTGCGCGTGATCTTCTTCAGCTCCTCTTTCAGCTTGTCGACTTCCTGTCCGCCCTTGCCGATGATGATCCCGGGACGTGCCGTATGGATGGTCACCGTGACCAGTTTCAGCGTCCGTTCGATCACGATCTTGGCGATGCCGGCCTTGGAAAGGCGGGCATGAAGATACTTGCGGATCTTGTCGTCCTCAACGAGTTTCGATTCGAAGCTCTTGCCGCCGTACCAGTTTGAATCCCATCCGCGGATGATCCCTAACCTGTTAGCAATCGGGTTCGTCTTTTGTCCCATTAAACCTACTCTTTAAGATTTTCTTATTTTTTTTCCTTTGTTTCCTTTTTCGCTTTCGGAGCTTTTTTTTCAGCGGTTTCCTTCACCGTCTTTTTTGCCGTTTTCGCCGGTGCCTTTTTGGCTTTCGGTTCTTCCGGCTTCACCTCTTCCCGCACTTCTTCTTCCGGTTCCACGAATGGTTTGTTGCGTGAATCCAGGATGATGGTGACGTGATTGGACCGTTTGCGGACCCTGTGGGCGCGCCCCTGGGGAGCGGTCTGGACCCGTTTCAGGGTACGTCCGCCATCCACCTGGATCTCCTTTACGAAGAGATCCGCTTCCTCGATCCGGCTGCCTTCATTCTTGGCCTGCCAGTTGGCAATGGCCGACAGCAGCAGCTTGTGCAGGCGTTCTGCCGGCTGCTTGGCATTGTGTTTCAGGATATGGAGGGCAAGCTCGACCCGTTTTCCCCTGACCAGGTCAGCGACCAGGCGCATTTTACGGGGAGAAGTCGGCGTGTTGTTCAGGCTGGCATAAGCCACGTTCTTCCGGATCTCCTTGCGTTTTTCAGCTCTTGTACGACTCTTGGCTCCCATGTTCTATCAATTATGGCGTTACTTTTTTGCTTTATCCTTGTTGCCGGCATGGCCCCTGAAAATGCGGGTCGGGGCAAATTCACCCAGCTTGTGGCCGACCATGTTCTCGGTCACGTACACCGGGATGAATTTATTGCCGTTGTGCACGGCGATGGTCTGCCCGACAAATTCCGGGGAGATCATGGAACTCCTCGACCAGGTCTTGATGGCAGTCTTCTTCTTCGACTCGGCCATCTCCAGCACTTTCTTTTCCAGCTTATGATGGATGTATGGACCTTTTTTAAGCGAACGGCTCATAGATTCAGTATTTTATTGTTATTTCTTCCTTTTTTCCAAGATGTATTTATTGCTGGCCTTCTTCCTCGACCGGGTCTTGTAACCCTTGGCCGGAATGCCTTTGCGTGAACGCGGGTGTCCGCCGGAGGCGCGTCCTTCACCGCCGCCCATGGGATGGTCAACCGGGTTCATGGCCACACCGCGGTTGCGGGGACGTCTGCCCAGCCAGCGCGATCTTCCGGCCTTCCCGGAGGACTCGAGGCTGTGGTCCATATTCGACACCTGTCCGATCGTGGCCTTGCAGGCCTGCAGGATCATGCGGGTTTCACCCGAAGGCATCTTGAGGATGGCGAACTTTCCGTCCCTCGACATCAACTGGGCGTAAGAACCTGCACTGCGTACCATCTTGGCACCCTGTCCGGGGCGAAGCTCGACGTTGTGGATAATGGTACCGAACGGGATCTCGCTCAAAAACAACGTATTTCCCACTTCAGGCGGAACTCCCTTGCCGGAAAGGATCGTCTGTCCGACCTTGAGTCCGTGCGGGGCCAGGATATACCTTTTCTCACCATCCTTGTAAGTCACCAGGGCGATGCGTGCGGTGCGGTTCGGATCGTATTCGATACTCTTTACCACCGCGGGGATTTCATCCTTTTCGCGCTTGAAGTCGATGATCCGGTAGATCTGTTTGTGACCACCGCCCATGTACCTCATAGTCATTTTCCCTGAGTTGTTTCTTCCTCCGGTCTTCCGGGCAGGAGCCAGCAGGCTCTTCTCGGGAGTTGACGTGGTGATGTCATCAAACGCGCTGATGACCTTGAACCGCTGACCGGGTGTTGTCGGTTTGTATTTTTTAAGCGCCATTTATTTAAATATTGCTGTAAAAGTCAATTGTTTCACCTTGTGCCAATGTCACAATGGCCTTCTTCACTGCATTCGTTCTGCCGGTAATGATCCCGCCTTTGGTAAAACGGCTCTTGGCCTTTCCGGCGACGACCATGGTATTGACATCGACCACGTCGACGCCATAGAGCTCCTTGATGGCCTGCTTGATCTGGACCTTGTTGGCTTTGCGGTCAACGAGGAACCCATAGCGGTTGAGCTTTTCACCCATGTGGGTCATCTTTTCCGTGATGATCGGCTTAATAATGATGCTCATCTCTTTATCCCTTTTCCGTTAATTCTGGTGTATCTTTTCAATCTCCCTGACCGAGCTTTCGGTGATCACGAGCTGGGTGGCGTCGAGGATCTCGTAAGTGTTCAGGTCGGAGGCTTTCACCACCTTGACCTGCTTCAGGTTCCGTGAAGAGAGAACGACGTTTGCATTCGTGTCCGGCATGACCACTAACGTTTTCTTGCCTTCAAGCTTCAGGTTTTTCAGCAGTTCGACCACGTTTTTGGTTTTCGGGGATTCGAATCCGAAATCTTCAACGACCGTGAGGTTATTGTCCTTCACTTTATAGCTGAGGGCCGATTTGCGGGCCAGTCGCTTGAGTTTCTTGTTCAGTTTGAAGTTGTAGTCCCTCGGCTGGGGTCCGAACACGCGGGCGCCGCCCCGGAACAGGGGATTCTTGATGCTGCCTTTGCGTGAGCCGCCGGTTCCCTTCTGCTTGTGCAGTTTCCTTGTGCTGCCCGAGAGCATTGACTTCTCGAGGGAGGCGTGGGTACCCTGGCGCTGGTTGGCCATATAC
>DAIRDK010000167.1:0-6200 GCA_036796175.1 Bacteroidales bacterium
CGTGTGACCAGGGCGCTGAACGCAGGCCCGATCCCTTTCCTGAAATAGGCGGCCTGGGCCGACAACCATCGCCTTCGCTGCGTGGTGAAGGCCGATGCGTGACGCACCTTCTCATCAAAAACCATCGCATCTTCGTCATACCCGATCCTGTGACCGCGTTCCAGGATCCGGAGTTCGATCTCTTTGTCGAAACCACCCACGGCAGTGATCCCGGACATCAGTTCGCGAAAATAGTCGTACCGGAATGCCATACCCGAGCCGATGATGGCCGAGGAAAGCCCGGCTGCACGGTGACCTTTCCTGAACAGGTGGTTGTTGATCTCTTCGCTCGCAGCATCCAGCACAGCCAGCGAGGTATCGAGATTCCGGGCGGTCCGGTGTCCCTGGATCGCGACGAGATCGCCGGTAAACGAGGCGTTGATCCTCGACAGGAAATCCCTGGCCATGATGTTATCCGCATCCAGGACTACCGCCAGGTCGTAATCGCCGTAAAGCTGTGACATGGCCTGGTTCAGGGCTTTGGTCTTAGTGCTTTGATCGAATGAGACTTCGATCAGCGTGATTGACAGATCCCGAAGGGAAGACAGGGTTTGTGGTCCCAGCGAATCGGCAATGACGACCACCTCGAAACGGTCACTTGGATATTCCTGTAACAGGGCGTCCCTTGCAGTGTCAACAATGACCGAATCCTCCCTGTAGGCCGGGATCAGGATGACGAATTTCCGGAATCCCGGATTCCCGGCAGGCCGGTGTTGCCTGTAAAAGAGACCGGCCACGGCGAAGAACAGGAGGTATGCCGCAGGCAAGACCAGCAGGATCAGGGCCAGGATCTGAAGGACATGAAAGAGGGTTATAGCTGGCATGGTCATAATACAGGATTTGAATGGATCTCTTTCGCCGTCAGGTTACGCAGGTGCCATGCCAGGGCACGCACATACGCCCTGAAGTGAGCGCGCCCGCCCCTGGCGAGATAGCGTAAGGAATTGACCGGTACGGCAACGAACGACTGGTAAAGTATGGCCATGACAAAGTTGACCCCGGATGCATTGCGCCTCAGGTAGAGCAAACGGCCCCGGTTCAGGTAATAGGTCTTCAGGGGACTCTTTTTGCCGGTCGATACGGATTCTTTATGATAAACGCGAGAATTATGAACAAACCAGAGGGAGTAACCTGCCCGGCGGATCCGGATCCCCCAGTCGAGCTCTTCATAATAAAGGAAATAACACTCAGCCATCAGCCCGACCTGCCTGATCACAGCTCTGGGTACGATCATGGCGGCGCCGTGGACGAAAGCGGTCAATGCATCACGCTCGTATTGCCCGGTATCTTTCTCCCGGTACCCGATCCCATGACTCCGCATCGTTACGGGATTGAGTGGGGCTGAACCGGCATACTGAAATGTGTCCGGCCGGTCGTAGAACCGGATCTGCGGGCTGGCTGCGCCGATGCGAGGATCGGATTTCAGTTTGTCGACCAGCGGTTCAAGGAATCCCGGGTCCACTTCCGTATCATTGTTGAGCAGCAGGATATAATCCCCTGCAGCATGCCGGATGCCCAGGTTGTTTCCTCCTGCAAATCCCAGGTTGCGATCGCTGCAGATGAGTCTCACGCCCGGGAACCACTCGCGGATAACAGCTGCGTCCCGGTCGGGTGAAGCATTATCCACAACGATGATTTCCGTCGCCGGGTAGGTGATCCGCTGCAGAGAATCGAGCAGCCGGCACGTCACCGCGGCCTGGCCGTAATTGATAGTAATGATCGATACGAGCGGATATTCCATGTCAGTATGTGATAAGTTCTGTGAAGGCTTTGGCGATGATCCGGGCTTCGCTGAGATTACAGGATTCCCCTGAGGCGACCGTGATCATATACTGATCCCGGAAACCCGCAGAATTGAGAAGGAACCTGGAAGGGATACGGGGATTCGCCACATCCCGGAAGTGTTCCGGACTGACCGAGTCCCCGGTAACATTCACGGCCAGATCGCCTGACAACCCGGTCCCGATGGCTTTGAGCAGCGCCTCCTTGCGTGTCCACAGCCGGTAGAAGCGTTCCCGGTCGCCGGGCCGGCCATGATCTATGTATTCGTTTTCCTCTTTTACAAAGAATGCAGAAGAGATTTCCCGGAAATCAAATTCCGGGTCGATGTACTCGATATCCGCTCCGACCTCTCCGTTGGAGGTTAGTGCCACTATGGATATGTCGCGGCTGTGGGAAAGACTGAAATACAACGGGGCCCTGTAACCTATCAGCATGGGTTTTCCGTAGCGGTTGTATTCCAGGCTTACCGAACGCGGCGGGATCTCCAGCCTTGATCCCAGGATCATCCGGAGCAGTCCGTGCACCGCCACATAACTGTCGCAGTCCCGCTGCAGCCGGAATCGCAGGGCTTTCTGTTTTTCCCGCGCGTCGAGGTGACTGTAGAACAGGTACAGGTCTTCGGTACTGAGTTCCCTCGTCAGGATCGTGAATACTTGCGTCTCCTTCATGGACAAAGGATCTGGTCCAGGTGTTTTGCCTGGAGGTGAATGGTCGGGTTATCGTACAGGGTGGTCATGGAGAGGCGGGTGCCGAATTCCTGCTCGATCCTTAAGATGAGGTTTACCGCGGTCAGGGAATGTCCGCCAAGCCCGAAGAAATCATCTTCGGAAGCGACAGAGTCGACCTTTAGGAGCGATCTCCAGATCCCCGCCAGGCGTTGTTCCGTATCCGTTAAAGAGGTTGTATCTGTGACCGACGGTTGAAGGGGAATCTCCACCGGTTCTGGCAGTGCCTTTTTATCGATTTTTTGATTGGCGGTGAGAGGGAAGCGGTCCATCCGGATGAAAGCGGCAGGGACCATGTAATCCGGCAGCCGGCTGCCCAGGAATTGCCGGAGTTCGCGCACGTCGGGCGCCGCGGCATCATTGCACCGGTAATAAGCCGCCAGCATACTCTCTCCGGCCGGATCCTTGCGGATCATCACGACATTCTCGAGGATGCCCGGATAGCTTGCCATGACGGTTTCGATCTCTCCCAGTTCAATACGGAACCCGCGGATCTTGACTTGTGAGTCGACCCTGTTCAGGAAAGCAAGCCGTCCATCCGGTAGAAATTTCACCAGGTCCCCGGTCCTGTACATCATGGCCCCCGGTTCACCTGAAAAAGGATCGGGCATAAACCGTTCGGAGTTCAGTTCCGGACGGTTCAGATACCCCGGCGAAACACTGTCGCCTCCGATGTAGAGCTCTCCCGGAACCCCGACGGGAACCGGCACCATGCCGGGACTAAGCACATACATGAAGTTGTTGTCAAGCGGTCGCCCGATATTGACGATCCCTTCGCCGGTTACATCTTCGGGCATAACCCGGCCGCCGGTCGAATAGATGGTCGTTTCGGTAGGTCCGTAGCAGTTCCACACCTCCTTGCAGATCGCCAGCAGGTTCTCTCCCTGGTCCTTGGTCGTCGCATCCCCGCCGGTGATCACCCGGAGGTCGGGCTTGCCTTTCCATCCGTTGAGCAGGAGCATTTTATAAGTGACCGGGGTGGCCTGGAACAGGGTGGCACCAGAGGATTCAAAACGTTGCTTCAGCAGTTCCATGTCCATGACGGTTTCCTCGGACGCGATTACCACCCTGGCGCCGTTGAACAGGGGAAGGTACAGGTCCAGCTCGGCAATATCGAATGCAACCGTGGCAACCGAGAGGTAAATATCCCGGGGACTGATCCGCAGTATGTTCGAGAAGGAGCAGATGAGGTTCACCAGGGACCGTTGCAGGATGGGCACCCCTTTCGGTTTTCCCGTCGATCCCGAGGTATAAAGAATATATACCGGTTTCATGGGATTCCCGAAGGAGAGATTCCCGGACGGTATTTCATTGGCGGGGACTTCTTCGTCGAACAGGAAGACCCGGACGCCGGAGGGTAATTTTTCCACGAGGTTCCGCTCGGTGATGGTCAGCACCGGTTTGGCATCCTCCAGGATCAGCCCGAGACGCGCTTTCGGATAGATCGGATCCAGCGGGAGGTAGGTCGCACCTGCCTTGGAAATAGCCAGCAGGCAAACCAGGATATTCACGCTTCTCCCGATGAACAGGGCAATCACGGTGTCTTCCCCGGCTCCTCCAGCGATCAGACGGCGGGCCAGCCGGTTGGCTTGTTCGTTGAGTTCAGCATAGGTAAGTTGCGTATGGTCGTCTTCAACCGCAATCGCATCAGGGGTTTTTGCCGCCTGCTGCTCGAACAGGTGGTGGACGCAACGATCCTTCGGGTACGGGATCCGTGTGCTGTTCCAGTCCCGGATGACCTGGCGGTACTCCCCGGCGGTCAATACCGGCAATTGTCTTACTTGCTTATTCGGATCGGCGGCCGCCGCATTCAGCAGCTGAACATAATGGCCGGCCATCCTTTCCAGGGTTTCCTTGCGGAAGATTGCCGTGTTGAAGCCGATGAGGACCCGGACTTCTGAAGGACTTGTATGCACGGTGAGCCATAAATCGACGGGAACCGGCGGGTTGATGCCGGAACCGGGATGGACAGCATTTGTGAACAGCACCTGGAATACCGGGTGAATATTGGAATCCCTTGAGATGTTCAGGGCATCTGCCATGAGCTTTGCTCCCATAGCCGTCCTGCCGGAGACCTTGTCCGTCTGGCTGCCGGTCTGCTCAAGCAGGTCACGAAAGGTATCACCGGGCGACAAAGTGAACCTCAGCGGAAGAGGGTCCTGATGGTTCTTTCGTTCATCCTGCCACCCGATGACAAGGTCATCCTGGAGGCTGTATCTCGAAAGAAGAACAATGAATGCCGCCAGCAGTGAATCCGATACGTTGCTTGCTCCGGCAGCGGTCGCAGTCATCAGCCCGGACATAAGCCCGGGATCAAGGGTCAGGGTGTAAGCGCCGGTTCCATAGCCGTCATGGAGAGGCCGGGGAAAATCCAGGGGAAGCTGAAGCATGTCCGGAAGGCCGGCAAGGTAGTCTGCCCAGAATTTTATATCCTGTGATGTCTGGTCGTGCGGTAATAACTGGCTTGTCACGGTATTTGTCATGGTTGCGTGCTTGATTGGTCAGAGGCTTTCATTCAATGTCTTTTGGAGGACGGCCGCGAAAAATTTATCATTGGGCGGTGCGAATGTGTTGGAATGTTCGCCCGGGATCTCGTGGATAAAGACGCCTCCCCCGGCTACCTGATCCCAGCCGTAGGTTTCGGGATCAGCGATGTAGAACGTTTGTTTGCGGGCTTTAAACAGATGCACGGATCCGGAATAAGGCTTGACGATGTACTTGCGGTCGGCCAGCCGGTTCAACCGGTGAACCCGTTTCAGGTATTTCGGGAGTTCATGGCTGGCCCCGACCGAAACGAGGTCCTCTTTGCGCGGGCGATAATCGAGGCCAGATATCTTTTGAAGCAGACCACGCCACCTGCGTTTCAGAAATGAGGTCTTGCTTTCATGTTCATTGGTCAGGAAACTGTAGAGATTCCATACCAGGTAACGGATCACATGCAGGATCTGCTTCTGCAGGCGCTTCAGGCCAGGCAGCTCGCGGTAGAAGTTATCGGCCGTGGTATCCAGCAAACCGAGGAATCCCACCTGCTTGCCCATGGCGGTCAGTTGCCGGGCCATCTCATATGCGATTCGTCCCCCGAAAGAGAACCCGGCCAGGGCATACGGACCTTCCGGATCCACCGTCATGATCTCGGAAATATAATATGCCGCGATTTCCTCGATGGTCTTCAGCGGCTCTTCATTTCCGCTCAGACCTTTCGCCTGGAGCCCGTAAACCGGCTGATCCGGATCCAGGTGATTGACCACCGTGGTATAGAGCAGTACATTCAGACCCATCCCGTGAACCAGGAACAACGGTTTCTTCCGGCCTTCTGCCCGGATGGGCACCAGCGATCTCCATTGTACGTCCTGGGCCCCTTCGTCGATCTGTTCGGCCAGCCGGTGGATCGTGTTCCGCTCGAACAGGGTGGCCAATGGCAATCGCACACCGAACTCCTTCTCGATCCTTCGCACCATGGTGACCGCCACCATGGAATGACCTCCGGCTTCGAAGAAATCGTCATGGATACCGATCTTCCCGTTATTCAGCAGGGATTCCCAGATCTCGGCCAGGGCTTTTTCCGTAGGCGTGGATGGTTCAACATAATGGGATGAGGGGGAAACCGAAAGCGTTTCCGGCTTCGGGAGCGCATTACGGTCTATTTTATTATTT
>DAIRDK010000168.1:0-6200 GCA_036796175.1 Bacteroidales bacterium
GGATGTCAGGGACAAAGAATGGGAATACGTGAAAGAGATCGACATGAATGAAGTTATCCCTGCTGATCAGCCGGATAAAGATCTTATCCAGTCCTTCTCCCTGAGCAACTACGGCCTGATGGTCGGGGTGAAGATCAAATTCTGAAGCATGACAACCGTTCTTTTCACTGCAGAGCAGCTTCTATTTGCCCTTGAATGAAAAGAACACCCAGATCACGATACAGGCTCCGATAAATGAGGAGATGAACTGACCGATCAGTCCGCCCAGCTGGATATTGAATAACCTAAGTATGTAAGCTCCGATCAGGGCGCCGACCACGCCGACGACCAGGTTCCAGAGCAGCCCCAGGCTGCGGCCCTTGAAGATCAGGCCTGCCAGGAATCCTGCAGCCAGCCCGATCAGAATGAACCATACGATTTCCATGACCTTTGATGTTTGATTAATAGACTGTCAACGTTCGCCTTATCTATACTTTTATCCTGAAAATCATAAAGATACGATAAAATTGACAGAATTGCAAGTGCGATGTGATTAAAATGAAGGCGGTTCATGATGACAGGTGAACTATGCGAATATGGGGATGACAGATGAAAGGGGTGTTCCCATATCCGTCATTCGCATATCCGTCATTCGCATATCCGTCATTCGCATATCCGTCATTTTCAACATTTTTTATATTTTTTCTCCTTCGCTGCATTACCTTTTAACTCTTTTCCTGATTAATGGGGAAAAATAAGATGAAAGGAGAAAACATTCAGGGACGGACGGCTGCCCTTGCTAACCGGATCTTAAACTTGTCTAAAGCATTGCCCAGAGATTACAATTCGCAGGTGCTCAGCCGTCAGATCGTGAGATCCTCGACGTCTGTAGGGGCTAATTACCGGGCTGCATGCAGGTCGAAGTCCAGGCGTGATTTTATTAATAAATTGAAAATCGTCGAAGAAGAACTGGATGAGACGATCTATTGGCTTGAGCGGATAAGAGATTCGGGCATTTTTGAAAAAGAGCGAATGAGACCGCTGCTTGACGAGTGCGATCAACTTCTGGCAATTATTGTTAAAAGCATTGTGACTGCGAGGCGCAACGAAAGGTTTAATTCGGGAATTGGAGCATGACGGTTAAAATATGCGAATATGCGAATATGGGAATGACGGATGACAGGTGAACTATGCGAATATGGGGATGACAGATGAAAGGGGTGTTCCCATATCCGTCATTCGCATATCCGTCATTCCCCTTGCTTTCCCCTTTTTTTTGTTGTATCTTTAGCACATATATGGGGTTCTTGCCCCCGATGCAGTAAAGTTCATTTTGCTGCCCCTTTAACTGCCAGTCCCTTCCCCCACGGCAGTGACCTCCCGAACAGGTAAGAAGATCCTTAAATCCAATTCGAACGGATCCCCACGAGGACAAAACAAGTTGTATGAGAATTCTGATGTTAATCGTGGCTCTTTCCATGGCTATTGGATCTACTTGCCAGCAGATTGTCAGATTTAAAAACGGATACACGGCCCAGATCAGGGTCATGTCCATTCGCCACGACACGTTATTTTATAAGATAGACGCCGTACCCGGGGCCACATTTGGCATCCCAATGGCCCAGGTGGATACACTTGCGGACATTCCAAAGGCCGAAGCGAATAAAACACTCCAGGCAGCGCTCAGCCAGTGTGTCCTGTCATTCATTTTCGAAGGCGTTGGGGGTGCACTGATCCTGGCAGATTTGAAGCAACCGGGGATTAAAATGGCTGTCGGTGTTACCCTTGGTTGCGGAGGTGTCGGAATGGGGACAAACACAGCGATCCTGACCAGTCATACTTACCGGCAGATCCAGATGTTGCCCTTTGCTCCCGGGGATTCCTTATTGCGCATGGAAATGATGAGACACAGCAAAACGGCCAGAACCCTGGCCATCGTTCAGAATATAATGCCCATCGTTGCAGCGACAGCTGGTGCAATTAGCTATACTTCTTCAAAGAATAACACGTACGATGAATTTTTTGAGTCCGAGACATTCTGGGTACCGGTACTCTGCGTCTGTGCTGTTCAAATGGCCCTGGCCATTCCGGAACTTGTGCTGATCGGGAAAACCAAGAAAAGCGTGGATAAATATCAACAAAAGGTGGCACTGGGCGCCACAAAATACGGATTGGGGATCAGTTATAAATTTCATTAAACAGGAGGAATTCAAATGCGACACATGAATTATTTTGCAGCGCTGGTGTTCCTGGTCATCCTGCTGATCGGAGTGGGGCTGGGATTTTTAGTCTTCCGGCTGACGGACAGCATTTCAGGCGGCACCTGGACCGGGCTTATTTGTTTTGTTCTTGCCCTGGCGGTTTCCTGCGCAATAAAAGTGGCCAACCAGTGGGAACGGGCCATTGTGCTCCGGCTGGGGCATTTCCATGCCCAAAAGGGACCCGGGCTGTTCCTGATCATACCCATTGTTGACAATATCCCTTACTGGATCGATATCCGGGTGATCACAACCACATTCAGGACGGAGAAGACTCTCACCAAGGACACCGTTCCGGTTGATGTCGATGCCGTCCTGTTCTGGAAAGTGATCGACCCGAAAAAATCGGCACTGGACGTAGCCGATTACATCAGTGCGATCAGCTGGGCTTCACAAACGGCCCTGCGGGATGTGATCGGCAAAACCATGCTGGCTGACATGCTGGAAGGCCGGGAAAAGCTCGGCAACCTGCTTCAGAAGATCATCGACGAACGTACGGAGCCCTGGGGCATCAATGTCATATCGGTGGAGGTCAAGGACGTGCTGATCCCCCCGGCCCTCGAGGATGCCATGTCGATGCAGGCCCAGGCCGAAAGGGAACGCCAGGCCCGGGTGATCCTGGGCGATTCCGAGCGCCAGGTGGCGGCCAAGTTCGCCGAAGCGGCCTCAACCTATACCAACGATCCTACTGCATTCCACCTGCGTGCGATGAACATGCTTTACGAAGGGCTGAAGCAGAATTCAACGATCGTGATCGTTCCCAGTTCGGCCGTTGAATCCATGCAACTGGGCGGCCTTGCAGGATTGACGGCCCTGACCATGCAGGCCGGGAAGGAGAAACCGAAAGAAGCGCCAAAGGAAAAAGATACGACCCAAGAGGGAGAATAACGAACCATTAAAAACAGGTGTATGAAAAAAATGATGCTGTTCTGCTGCGCGCTGATGGCAGCCGCAGCCATGCAGGCACAGATCATCCATGTGCCGGGCGATTATCCGACAATCCAGCAGGGGATCAATGCCGCAGTTCCCGGCGATACCGTGCTGGTGGACGAAGGCACTTATTACGAGCAGATCAACTTTCTGGGCAAAAAGCCGCTTACCGTGGCCAGCCAGTTCCTGGCGGATGGCGATACCACCCACATCGGGAACACGATCATCGACGGCAGCCAGATCAGCAACCCGGACAGCGCGACGTTGGTGTTTTTCGGATCCGGGGAAGACACGACTTCCGTTCTCTGTGGCTTTACGATCCAGGGTGGGAAAGGTACCGTATTCAATCTCCCCGGACTTACGATACGCGACGGGGGTGGGATCTTCCTGAGCTCTTCAGGGGCAACGATCCGGTATAATCATATCACTGAGAACCACCTCAGCGATACGGTGGGAAGTCCGAGCGACTATGTCTATGGAGGAGGTATCGGAACAGCAGGGGAGGAGTGCAACGTATGGGTCATCATCGACCATAACGTGATCGATCATAACTCATGTTACGGCAGCGCTGACCAGGTAGGCAGCGCAGGTATGGACATGTGGTACAATGCCAGGATCACAAACAACATCATCGCCTGGAATACGCTGACAGGGGCCGGCGACGCTTCTGCCGTCGCCGCGGGCTTGTGCTGCGTCTCCGACTCGTCATGGGCTGTACCCGGCAGCGTTGTGGTGAAAAACAATGTCCTGTCCGATAATCTCGTCCAGGCTTCTAACAACTATGCCACCGCAGGAGGAGCACTCTTCCAGTCGGTAAACAGCTGGATCGAGGGGAACGTGATCCGGGACAACCAGTCCATCACCTGGAGTGCCTCAGGAGGGGTTGGCGGGATTTATGTATATGCTCCGCTTGAGAATACGGTGATCCAGGGTAATATGTTTACCGGTAACCTGAGTAACCTGTGGACCGGCGCCCTTGGTGCGGAACCCGTTTATCTCGACCCGGATCCGGGGCTGATTATCGTCAGGAATAACTATTTCGTGGAGAATGAAGCCAAGAACGGAGGCGGCCTGATGTCCCTTGGCAACCCGGTTTTATTGGAGAATAATGTGTTCAGAGGGAATCATGCAATCCAGAAAGGGGGTGCGATCTACCTGGATATTGGCGTCGACCTCCCTCATCCGGGCATCCTGATCAACAACTCCTTTTATGAGAATCATGCAGATATTTATGGGGGCGCTGTTTATTCATTAGTCCTGGACAACCTGCTTGTAATCAATTCCATTTTCTGGAAGGATACGAGCAATTCAATATACGGCCAGGAGATTTACATAGCCAACGCAAGCGATAGCATCGAGGTTGCGAACAGCGATCTTGATTTTGCACAGGTCAGGGGAGTTGTTGTCGACGGCGGCGGGAACATCAGCCAGGATCCTCTGTATGAAGACCTGTCACTCCTGAGGATCAACGGGAACAGCCCGTGCTTCAACACAGGAACAGACCATTACACCTGCCTTTGCGGAATGGACCATCAGTGCCCGGCTTATGATATCACCGGGATGCCGCGACCCCTTTACGGGTTGTATGATATGGGAGCCGTTGAAGGGGTGATGGTCGGCGTCAGGGATCTTGCCGATGCCGCTTCCGAAGCCTGCCGGGTCTATCCGAATCCGTTCCGTCATTCAGCCACATTTGAATATGAATTATGCGCTTCATCCAGGGTCACGATCCGGATATTTAACACCTTCGGACAGCTGATTGCGGAACCTGTGAACAGCATTAAGCCCAAAGGAGCGTACAAGGTTTCATGGGATGCTTCCGTACTTCCGGCAGGTGTATACTATTACAGGATGGAATCGGGGAAGATGACTGGGAGCGGGAAGGTGGTGAAGATGGAGTAATGCATTATTAAGATCAGGGAGTCAGTCAGATCTTAGTTTCACGAAGCGCTGCTGTGTAAGCGGACCGCCGGGAGTGGCGATACGGATTACATAAACCGAGGGATCCAGTGAACCGACACGGATCGCAGTTTCTTTCACGCCGGCTGGCAACAGGCCATCCAGCAGGGTTCGGCCATTGATATCGATAACCTGGTAACGGGACCCGCCTGGCAGGCCGGTCTCACATCGGAGATACAGGAAATCGCGGGCAGGATTGGGGAAAATAGTGATTCCATCGGGATTGTCGTTCACGGGTGCCGGCACTCCCCACGCTTCGAAGTGAGCCGTAAAAGCGATTGTGTAAGCGTCCAGGGTATCCAGGAACACGGGATTCAGGGTGTCCGTCATCAATTCATTGCTATCCCAGTGGCTGAAGTTGTATCCGTCTGCCGCCACGGCTTCGATCTTTACCGGAATCCCATTGAAATAGATCCCTTCCCATGGATATTCACCCGGTGTGATGGTGCTGATGTGGATCGTGCCGCCGTCGGGCGGATCGACATCAAGCGTGACCTGCACCTGGTTGGGCAGGTTAAAATTCTGCCTGATGTGGTTCCTGACCCTGCTGGTCCGGTGAGAAAGCTGGTTCTCGAAGATCGAATGGTTGTTGGTGAACTCCATCATCTGGCCCTGGATGTTGTTCGGGTCGCCCCAGCGTGCATATTCGTTCTGCATCTCATCGACGGTCCGGTCGAACATGTCGTTCTCGATAGCCGATAAATGTTCGATCCCGTACGCCGTGTTCATCAGGTCGGCGTACCGGTTGATGAAATAGTCGTGATACCGGTTGTTCTGGATCGATTTTTGCCAGATGTTGATGTATGGATTCTGGGGATCGGTGGTCATCATGTAATAGATGTGATCGAAATTGTAATCGTTCCAGCCGTTGGGTGCCAGCCCCAGCTCCATGTCGGTCAGGCAGAAGCGCCACCGGTATCCGGTTTGGTCCGACCGGTAGATCTTGATGTTGTTCCAGGGCCAGTCGGTATTCGCCATCCACGATTCCCCGATGATATAATCCGTGTAGGAGACCAGGTCGAAGTACTGATCGGCCGAATTCCAATAGGAAGTGTCGGCCGGATCCAGCAGGCT
>DAIRDK010000169.1:0-6171 GCA_036796175.1 Bacteroidales bacterium
CCAGGAAAGACAATGCCCTTTTTATATCATCAAGCCGGGCTGCTGACTTCCTGATTTCCTGACTCCTGACTCCTGACTATTTCAATCAGTTGGTCCACCTCATAGGCATCTCTCAGGTGATAGGGGCCGATGCGTGTCCGGCATAATGCGGTGAGATGCGCCCCGGTGTTGAGCGCCTGCCCGAGGTCCCGGGCCAGTGCCCGGATGTAGGTTCCTTTGCTGCAAGCAATCCGGAAGTGAACATCGGGTAATGCGATCGCGGTAACCTCGAAGGCCGAGATCTCGATCGCATGGGGTTTCAGGTCGATTTCCTGCTCGTTTCTCGCAAACTTATAGGCTCGCCTGCCATCGATCCATTTGGCAGAAAACAGCGGGGGCACCTGTTGAAGGGTCCCGGTGAACTGCCTGGCTGCATCCCGGATCATGTCTTCCGTCAGATGGTTCGTTGAGAAATGCCGGTCAATCTCCGTTTCCAGGTCAAAGGATGGGGTCGTGCATCCCAGGGTAAACGTTCCGGTATATTCTTTGTCGTACCCGATAAACTCGTCGATCTTTTTTGTGAATTTTCCCGTACAGAGGATCAGCAGGCCGGTTGCCAGCGGGTCGAGGGTACCGGCATGACCGATTTTGATCTTTTTCAACCCCAGTCCCTTCGTGATCGCATACCGCACCTTGTTCACGACGTCGAACGAGGTCCACTGATAGGGCTTGTTCACAAGCAGGATCTCGCCGTTAATGAAATCGAAAGGAGCCACTCCCGCCACCTTGTTACCTTGTTACCTGGTCACTAGACCTTCAGATTAAACCCCGCCAGCAAGAGGATCAGGATCACCGCCCCCACCGCGATCCGGTACCAGCCGAACCATTTGAATCCGTGTTTGGTCAGGAATGCAATGAATGATTTGATCGCGATCATGGCGACCATGAAGGAAACGATATTCCCGACGATCAGCAGGGTCAGGTTATCCCCGTTGATCAACCGATAGTTCTCGCAGAGTTTCAGCGCCGAGGCGGCAAACATCGTGGGAACGGCAAGAAAAAACGAAAACTCCGCAGCTGCTTTCCGGCTCAGCTTCTGGCTCATCCCGCCGATGATGGTGGCTGCTGAACGCGATACGCCCGGGATCACCGAGATGATTTGAAACAGGCCGATAAAAAAAGACTTTTTATATGTAAGCCGGGTTTGCTCATTCTCCGGCCGGTCGAACCAGCGGTCGACAAAGATGAGGAACACCCCGCCGAAAAGCAAGGCGAGGGCTACGATCAGCACACTGCCAAGCATTTGATCGATTTGCTTCTCGAGCAGGTAAGCGATGATGAGCGGAATGCAGGCGACGCCCAGCTTGAAATAAAAGTCCCAGCTCTGGAAAAACCGTTTCCAGTAAAGCACGATCACCGACAGGATGGCGCCGAACTGGATGTTGACTGTAAATGCTTTTACGAATTCGTCCGAAGGAATGCCGAGGATCTGCTGGGTGATGATCATGTGGCCGGTGGAAGAAATGGGAAGGAATTCCGTGATCCCTTCGACGATGGCCACGATGACGGCTTCAAACAGGGTCATCTCAATCCTTTGGTTTCTTCATGATGGCGAAGATCTCGATCACGAATCCGGCCAGGATCAGGATCGGAGCTAGTGTAATGCGGCGAAAGCTGAAAATCTCGGGATTAAAGACGTTGGGATCGTTCGACCCACCGCCGATCATCAGGATAAAACCCAGTGCGACAAAGGCGAGCCCGATCAGCATCAGGCGGTAGTTCTCCTTGCCAAAGGCGAAATCGGCATTCTGCACCGGGGTTTTCTGTACCGGTTCAGCGGCTTTTGAGGGTTTCTTCTTTTCCATTCTGACTAAGGATTACGTTGCAAAAGTAAGCATTTTAGTGATACAACAGGTCCGTCTTCATCCTCATGAACCTCCTCACGGCAAAGTAGGTCGACAGCCAGGAGATCAGCACCCCCAGTACGATCACGGCACCGAACAGGATCCCGAGCAGAATGAAGTCCTGGATCTCCACCAGTTCCGGCAGCTCCTGCAGGGCCAGGAACATGACGAGCATCAGCATCCCGATGGCGAGAAGCCCGCTGATAAATCCCTGCGCAAATCCTTTCCACAGAAACGGCCGCTGGATGAATCCCTTGGTAGCCCCCACCAACAGCATGCTGCGCAGCAGGAACCGCTTGGAGTATACGGCCAGGCGGATGGTGTTATTGATCAGGGCCACGGAAATCAGTAACAACACCACGCTGAAACCCAGGAGAACCATGCTGATGCGGTTCACATTCGTGTTGATCTGGTCGACCAGAGGACGGTGGTAATCCACCTCTTTCACCTCCTCATACGACAAGAGTTTCGTTTCGATCTTTCGCACGCTGTCCGGGTTGGCATATCCCGCTTTCATCCGGAGATCGATCGATGGAAGCAGCGGATTGAATCCCAGGAACCCCACGAAATCTTCGCCCAGCTCCTCGGAGAAGATCTGGGCGGCCTTTTCTTTGGTGATGTATTCGGCTGACTTGACCCAGGGCTCCGTATCGAGCTTTTTTTTCATCTGGAAGATCGAAGATTCTTTGACACCTTCCTTGATAATGATCGAAAAGCCGATGTTCTCCTTGACATAATCGGAAAGCTTCCTTGCATGCAGAACGATCATCCCCAGCAAGCCGAGGAGAAAAAGTACAAGGGTGATGCTGATGACGATGGTGGCGTGGTTGGTTCGGATCTTCCGGTTACTGTACGGTTCAGAGTGATCAGCCATGGGAATTTAGTTCTTTTTCTTATGATGCATGTCCTGTTTAACCTGTTTCTTGATCTCCTTCTGCTCCTTGGTGTTCACGTTAACGGTCGATTTGACTCCCGAGAAAACGCTTTTCCAAAGGTAGTTGAATATGCTTTTACTGGCATCGCGCTCCACATAAATGATCCCTTCCCTCAGTTTTCCGTTATTTGAAGGATTTGAGGAAGCGACATAGGTATTGGCTGCCCAGGACAGAACCGACTTCTTGATGCTTTCCCATTTTTTATCAGTTTGAGGGGGAAGATCCATCTTCAGGTCCCGGTAGTACAGGATAAGTTTTCCCTTGGCATGGTGGCTGTTCGCATAGACCGGCATGATGGAGAGCTTATCAACATGACCGCTGATGATTTTTGCCGGGAACATCGCGGAAATGAACGGATTTAACTGGGTCATATCAAGACCGGTCAGTTGGCCCGAAAAGATAAAGTTGCCGTTCTTGGCCGGCATCGGGAACTCAATCGCCAGCGCCATATTTCCGCTACCCAGCAACTTGGCCGTCGCCCTTACCTGCATATTG
Organism: Bacteroidales bacterium; assembly: GCA_036796175.1. Lineage (GTDB taxonomy): Bacteria > Bacteroidota > Bacteroidia > Bacteroidales > FEN-979 > DAIRDK01. The sequence goes on from DAIRDK010000169.1 coordinate 3,314, forward strand.
AATCCTTTGGCCATCATAACGGAATCGTTCGATAATGGCCCGGCTTTCAGATCCACCTGACTAAAAAAGATCCTTCCGGGTTTATCCCCTGTTTGCTCGGAATAAGTGATCTTTCCATTGTTCACAAAGACAGAATCGATACGGATATGCATGTTCATTTGGGTCAGGGCCTCATGAGGCATCAGGGGTCTCCAATTCTTACGCGGCGGATTTCGTTTGTCCCGGTAATCATCCAGTTCGACCCCATCCAGAGTTAGTTTTTCTGCTTCGAATTGCTCGCTCAGAAGCAGGAGCGGGATATTGATCCCCGAAAGACGGATCACGTTCGCCTTCACATCCATCCAATCCGTCTGGTACCCAAGCCTCCTGCCAAATTCAACCTGCGATACTTCCGGTTTAACGCGAAAATCCTTCACATAGAGTTCTTTTGTACCGGTTGACAATCCGATCTCACCGAAACTGATGGTGGTCAGTCCGTTTTTACTTGTTTTGGAAATCCCTTTTAAGACAACACGGATATCTTGCGCGTTGAAAAGATGCGGAGAAACTGTGCTATCGATATGGATACTGTCTATCTCTATCGAAAACTCAGGAATTTGCATTTCCCGAAGCGTATCCTTTCGATGGTCGGCATAAGCGATCTTGCCACTGCTGAGCCTGATTTCTCTGATATTGATCAAATTGAATCCCCTGGGTAAGGAAAGCGACAGCTTCATTTGCCGCTTCTCTTTTTTCTTTTCCCTGGCCAACAGTACATTATATTCATCAATGCGAATATCGGGTGAACTCACCAGGATCTTTTTCAGTTCGATTTCCTTGTCGTTGATCACCCGGAGGATATCCAAATCTGTAACGACGACCTTTTTGATGTGCAAGGTCAGCAACATTGAAGATAAGGTGTCGGTCTTTTGCAGTTCCCGGTAACGCCCGGTATCCGGGATCAATTCCAGTTCCTCTATCTTCAACCTCCCAGGGAACAGGAACAGGTTCAAATCTTTCATCTTCAATGTATAAAGACCTTTGGTCTGGTCCTTTACCTTCTGTTCCAGGTAAGCCTTGATCATGCTGCTGCCCCGGTAATAGGCAACGATGAATGCCGCGGCAAAAAGCAAAAGAATGACTGTGATCACCACGGCGGATGCAATCAGCACCCGTTTCCGGATTGTCCTCTTTCTGGCAGGCTTTGTTTCCATGGGATGGGATGTTTGTTATTCAGGTTGTTACGGGACTGTATCCCGACAAAAACAGGCAAAGATAAGCGACGGGCGTCAACTTTTCCTACCTTTGCACCCCTAATTAGCTCAATATTTTGCATTTCGATGGAATACAACTTCACGGAAACCGAACAAAAGTGGCAGCGTTACTGGCAGGAGAATAAAACATTCAAGACCTCCGTTGATCATTCGAAGCCTAAATTTTACGTGCTCGACATGTTCCCTTATCCTTCCGGGGCAGGGCTTCATGTCGGTCATCCGCTGGGGTATATTGCCTCTGATATCTATGCACGGTATAAATTGCTGAAGGGTTTCAATGTCCTGCATCCTATGGGATATGATGCTTACGGACTTCCGGCCGAGCAGTATGCGATCCAGACAGGCACTCACCCGGCCATCACTACGGAAAAGAATGTGGCGCGCTACCGCGAACAGATGGATAAGATCGGGTTCTGCTACGATTGGGACCGTGAAGTAAAAACCTGTGATCCGGATTATTACAAATGGACCCAATGGACATTCATCCAATTGTACAATCACTGGTATGATCAGGCGATGAACAAGGCCCGGCCCATTGCCGACCTCATCAAGCGTTTCGAAGCGGAAAATCCCTCCTGGAAAACCCTCTCTGAAAAACAGCAGCAGGAGATCCTGATGAATTACCGTCTCGCCTACCTGTCGGAAGCGATGGTGAACTGGTGCCCTTCTCTCGGGACCGTCCTCGCCAATGACGAGGTAGTGAATGGGTATTCCGTGCGGGGAGGACACCCGGTGGAACGGAAACTGATGCGCCAATGGTTTCTCCGCATCTCGGCCTATGCCCAGCGACTGCTCGATGGCCTGGATACCATCGACTGGTCCGAATCCCTGAAGGAGATCCAGCGGAACTGGATCGGCCGGTCGGAAGGAGCCGAGATCCTGTTCCCCGTGAAAGAGAGCAGCCTCAGCCTGGATATCTTCACAACACGTCCCGACACCATTTTCGGAGCCACCTTCATGGTGCTGGCCCCGGAACACGAATATATTCCCCAGCTCACGGCCCCCGACCGGAAAACGGAGGTGGAAGAGTATGTCAGCACTGCCGTGAACCGCACCGAACGGGAACGGATGGCCGAGGTGAAAAAGATCACGGGGGTGTTTACCGGTTCTTACTGCATCAACCCGCTGAATGGTCAGCCGGTTCCAATCTGGGTGGCCGACTACGTCCTGGCCGGCTACGGCACCGGTGCCATCATGGCTGTTCCGGCGCACGACAGCCGCGATTATGAATTCGCAAAATATTTCGGGCTGCCCATCATTGAAGTGGTATCGGGGGGCGACATTTCTGAAAGTTCTTACGACGCCAGGGACGGGATCCTGCTCAACAGCGGGTTCATCAACGGCATGAATGTCAAACAGGCCATCACCGCAGTGATCCACCGGATCGAGGAGATGGGGATCGGGACCGGAAAGGTGAACTTTCGCCTGCGCGATGCCATTTTCAGCCGGCAGCGTTACTGGGGCGAACCGTTCCCGGTGTATTACAAGGACGGCATGCCCATGATGCTCGATGAGAGCGATCTTCCGCTGCTGCTGCCCCCGGTTGACGCATATCTCCCCACCGAGACCGGCGAGCCCCCCCTGGCACGGGCGAAAAACTGGACC
>DAIRDK010000170.1:0-6170 GCA_036796175.1 Bacteroidales bacterium
GTGAAATCCCTGGTCTGCATCCCGTCGCCGTAAATCACCGGCGGTTTGCCTTCCAGCATCAGGCGGATCGAGCGTGGGATCAGGTTGGCGTACCCTCCGTGCGGATCCTGCCGCGGTCCGTACACATTGAAATACCTCAGGCTGATCGTTTCCATGCCAAACAACCGGTGATACAGGCGGCAGTAGTGCTCTCCCGCAAGTTTCTGCAAGGCATACGGAGACATGGGATTCGGAGTCATGGTCTCGGTCAGCGGCAACCGGTCCTGGTCGCCGTATATGCTGGAGCTGGAGGAGTAGATCACCCGCTTCACGCCGGCTGCGCGGGCAGCTTCAAGGACCTTCAGCGTGCCTTCAATGTTGGCCCTGTTGGTGAGTTCGGGATAGCGGATGGAATATTGGACCCGGGGCACTGCAGCCACATGGAAAACGGCATCGGCTCCTTCAAGGACCCGGTCGAGCCCATCCTCCAGGATGCTCATGCGCAGTACGGTCAGGCGGGGATTGCCTCTCTGCGAAGCCAGGTTTTCCATCTTTCCAGACGAGAAGTCATCCACCACGGTCACCAGGAAGCCCTCGGAAAGCAGGCGGTCTGTGAGATGGCTGCCGATGAACCCGGCCCCACCGGTGACGATGCATTTCCTTCCTTCGGTCATCCGCTTGTTTTTTGCAAAAGTAAGGAAAAACGGGAGATCCGGAAAAAGTTCGTTTTTATCATATGACGGATCGCCGATCCGGATGTTTTTTTACTTTTGATGAACGGAACAACGACCAGATTTTTTCACATGGATCTTCAAATCCCTCAAAATTCGCTCCGCCTTACCCGATTCTCATGGATCCTGCTGGCGGCGGTGGCATTGCTGTTCCTGCCTGCCTTCCTGACCAACCTGGGTGTGGTCCCGCTGATCGAGGACGAATGCATCCGCGCTACCGTGGCCATGGAGATGAACATCAACGGGGATTACCTGACCCCGACCATTGGGGGAGAGATCTACCTGAAAAAACCCCCGCTGTACAACTGGCTTCTGGCCGCCATGTTCAACCTCACGGGGAACGAATCCGAGTTCATCATCCGCCTCCCGGTGACCATCGCCATCATCCTGTTCGCGCTGATCATCTATTGGATGGTCAGAAAAGAATCGGGAGCCAGGCTGGCTCTCATAACGGCTATTGGGTTTACGGTGTGCGGGAGGATCCTGTTTTACGAATCACAGCATGGGCTGATCGATGTCACTTACTCGATGTTCGTCTTCCTGAATTTCATGTTTGTTTATAAGATGGGTAAGCGAAAACGATACCTGGCCCTTTTTTTAGGTTCCTATGCGCTTACCGCTTTCGGATTCCTCTTCAAAGGGCTGCCTTCCCTCGTATTCCAGGCATTCACACTCATCGCCTGGTTTGCTTACAGCCGGGAGTTGAAGAAACTGATCAGCTGGAAGCATGTTCTGGGCATTGGTTTATTCCTGTTTCCTGTGGCTGTGTATTACCTGGCTTATTTCCTGCATAATGAGAACGTCACCGTGCAGCAGATGGTGAGCATCATGCTGGGTGAAAGCACCCGGCGCACCGGGATCCGGTTCGGCGCCCTGCGCACCATCGGGCACCTGTTTACGTTCCCGTTCGAGGTCATTTACCATTACCTGCCGTGGACCGTATTCTGTATCCTGCTCTTCAGGAAAGGGAATCCCGGGAAGATCCTCCGGGATGATTTCCTGCGGTACGGTCTCTGGGTGGTCGGCCTGAACATCATTCCTTACTGGTCGTCCCCGGAGGTCTTCGCCAGGTATTACATCATGATGATGCCTTTTATTTTCCTGACCTTATTTTATATTTACCTGGAAGATGAGGGGACAGGACATCCGATGCACCGTATCCTGGATATCGTACTGCTGCTGATGGCCGCCGCAGTCACCTGCATCCCGTTCGCCTATGCGTTCATGCATCGGTTTACGGTCATCCCGCACCAGGTTCTGAAAACCGTTGCCCTGTTCCTTGCGCTGACTGCGTTGACGACCTTGTTCGCATTCCGGAAAGACCGCCTGGAGAAACTACTGTTAATCGTTCTCATCCTGCTGGTATCACGCATCGGCATCGACTGGTTCATCCTTCCGGTCAAAGCCCTTGAAAGCGACCGGCTGAGGTTCAAAGAGGAGGCGATCCGTGCCGCCCGGATCAGCGGGGATTCGAAGATCATCCGCTACTGGCCGCCTGAATTAAAGGCGACCGGCTATTACGGGTACCGCACGGGATCCTACCTGACCATCTTTTACATGACCCGGGAAAAACAGCAGATCCTTGGCTACTCGAAGGACCGGCCCAACCACCGCGACTTTTACCTGGTCCGGTATATGGACCTGGCCCGGCTTGACCTGCCCTACATCCGGCTCTATCCCGTACATTATGACCAGCATTATCCGCCCATCAACCTGGTGAAGTTTCTGCCCTTGAATGATACGATCCCATCTGAATGACATGGACGCCAGGAAGCTCGGCAATATCGCAAAACAGGTGCTCAAGCTGGCGGTCGGGGGGGCGGCGCTCGCTTATGTACTCCATCAGATCGACCTGCATGAAGCCGCCGGAGTGCTCGCATCCATCAAGGTATTACCCTTCATCGGGGCGGTCCTGTTTTTTATCGGATCCAAGCTGGCCTCAGGATACAGACAATATACGCTCCTGAACGACCTCCGCCTGGAGATCGGGCTGGAGGACAACCTGAAGCTATACTGGAAAGGGATGTTCTACAATTTCTTCCTCCCGGGAGGCATCAGCGGCGACGGCTACAAAGTCGTCTTCCTGGCGAGAAAGCATACCCAGAGTAACAAGAGCATCTTCCTGGCCATCCTGTACGACCGGGTATACGGAGTCGTCGCGCTGCTGGCATTTCTGTGCCTGTTCTATTATTTCGTACCGGTCTACCCGGCGTTCAGGGCTTACATCTGGATCATCTTCCCATTGCTCATTTCGGCAACATGGCTGGGCACGAAGTGGATCTCGCCGGAACACCTGAAGTCGTTCCTCTCACTCCTGACATCCTCCTTTATCGTCCAATTACTGCAACTTATCTGCTGCATACTGTTACTGATGTCCCTCTGCATCCAATCTGATTATCTTGTTTATCTGTTTATTTTTTTCATCTCCTCCGTCGTGGCCGTGCTCCCTCTGACGATCGGCGGCATGGGAGCCCGGGAGCTTACCTTTTATTATTTCGCCGGTATCCTGCACCTTGAGACCGGGGTGTCGGTCATGGTCAGCCTGCTCTTTTTCCTGATCTCCCTGGCCACCTCGGTTCCGGGTTTCTTTTTTTCGCTGGACGGGATCCGGGGGAACAAAATCCCGCAGCATGATTAACTTTGCACTTCCCAAACGCAAGAGATGCAGAAAGAGAAGCTGAGTATCGTCATCCCGGTTTACAACGAAGAGGCCAATATCCGCCCGTTGCATGAAGAAGTGTCAGCGGTTTGCAGGCAGGAGGGGTACCCGTTTGAAGTCATCATCGTGGATGACGGTTCCACCGACCGGACCGGAGAGGAGGCGCGGTCGCTGAGCCCCGTGAAATACATCCGGTTCCGCAGGAATTTCGGACAGACCGCCGCCATGGATGCCGGGATCAAGCATGCTACCGGCGACCTGGTGATCACCATGGACGGCGACCGGCAGAACGACCCGGCCGATATCCCCCGGCTTGTCGCCTGTCTCAATGAACAGGGCCTCGATGTCGTGTCGGGCTGGAGAAAGGACCGCAAGGACCCGTTCATGAAGCATGTGGTATCGAGGGGCGCAAACCTGCTCCGCAAGATGATCCTCAACGACGGGATCCACGACAGCGGCTGCTCGCTCAAGATCTACCGCAGGGATTGTTTCGAGGGGATCAACCTGTACGGTGAAATGCATCGGTTCATTCCTGCATTGCTCAGGATCCGTGGATTCCGGGTGGGGGAGATGGTCGTTACGCATCATCCGCGCACCGCGGGGAAGACCAAGTACAACTGGAAGCGCACCATGAAGGGATTCATCGACATGCTGGCGATCCGCTTCTGGACCCGCTTCTCGACGAGGCCCCTTCACCTGTTCGGGACCCTGGGGCTGCTGTTCATTTTTCTGAGTCTGATCACCGGCGTGTTCACGCTCCTTGATTTTCTCCAGGGCATGGAGATCTCAGACACCGCCCTGCCGATCCTGACCACATTCCTGTTCCTGGGTGGCCTGCAGATGTTCTTCACCGGCCTCATCAGCGACATCCTGATGCGCAACTACTATGAATCAGGGGATAAACCGGGCTATTACAACATCCGCGAGATCGTCGAGAACAACTAAGAAAGGGGAAATTAATTTTTGGTATTTCCCCCAATTTCCCTACCTTTGCACCCATTTTTGACGAATCAACAAATGATCAGCATCACCTTACCGGATAATTCGATCCGCAACTTCCCCGGATCCGTGACGGGCCTTGATATTGCGAAGAGCATCAGCGAAGGCCTGGCGCGGAAGGTACTCGCCGCAAAAGTGAACGGAGAGGTGTGGGATGCCACCCGCCCGATCGACCATGATGCCCGGGTAAAACTGCTCACCTGGGACGACACCGAAGGAAAGGCCACCCTGTGGCACTCCTCGGCCCATCTCATGGCCGAAGCCATCGAACTGCTCTATCCCGGTGTGAAATTCGGCATCGGACCCGATATCGAAAACGGGTTTTATTACGATATCGATTTCGGCCCTTACGAGATCTCATCCGAGGATTTTAAAAAGATCGAAGACAAGATGCTCGAGCTGGCCAAGGAAAAGCAGTCCTATGTCCGCAGGAACGTTCCGAAGACGGATGCCATAGACTATTTCACAAAGAAAGGCGACGAATACAAGATCGAACTGCTGCAGGAACTGGAGGATGGCCAGATCACGTTTTACGAATCGGGCCACTTCACCGATCTGTGCCGGGGCCCTCATCTTCCCGATACGTCTTTCATCAAGGCGGTGAAGCTGCTGAACGTGGCCGGCGCCTACTGGCGCGGCGACGAGAAGCGCAAGCAGCTCACGCGCATATACGGGATCACCTTCCCGAAGGCACAGGAACTGGCCGATTACCTGGTCATGCTCGAAGAAGCGAAGAAACGCGACCATCGCAAACTGGGCCGCGAACTGGAGCTGTTCACGTTTTCGCAGCGGGTCGGGCAAGGACTTCCGTTATGGTTGCCCCGTGGCGCGCAGCTGCGCGAACGGCTGGAGAACTTCCTCAAGAAAGTGCAGAAGAAGGCCGGTTACCAGCAGGTCATTTGCCCGCATATCGGCAACGTGGAGTTATATAAGACATCCGGTCATTACCAGAAATACGGCGAAAGCTCATTCCGGCCGATCTCGACACCCATCCCGGGCGAAGAGTTCTTCCTCAAGCCGATGAACTGCCCGCACCACTGCGAGATCTACGCTTCATCGCCCCGCTCGTACCGCGACCTTCCGATCCGCCTGGCGGAATTTGGCACGGTCTACCGGTATGAGCAAAGCGGCGAATTACACGGCCTCACCCGGGTAAGGGGTTTCACCCAGGATGATGCACACATCTTTTGCACCCCCGACCAGGTCAAGGATGAGTTCAAAGGTGTGATGTCGATCGTCATGTTGATCTTTAAGTCACTCGATTTCAAAGATTTCATTGTTCAGATCTCGCTCCGGGATCCGAGCAACAAAGAGAAATACATCGGGACGGACGACAACTGGGAAAAAGCCGAAAAGGCCATTCTCGAGGTGGCGGAGGAATCGGGTCTCGATACGGTGGTTGTACCGGGCGAAGCCGCCTTCTACGGCCCCAAGATGGACTTCATGGTGAAGGATGCCATCGGCAGGAAATGGCAGCTGGGGACGATCCAGGTCGATTACAACCTGCCCGAGCGCTTCGATCTGGAGTACATCGGCGCCGACAATGCGAAGCACCGGCCGGTGATGATCCACCGTGCACCGTTCGGATCCATGGAACGCTTCGTGGCCGTCCTGCTTGAGCACACCGGAGGGAACTTTCCCCTGTGGCTGGCACCCGACCAGGCTACGGTCATCCCCATCAGTGAAAAATACATGGATTACGCAAAAAAAGTTTTAAGTTTGCTGAATAATTCCGAAATTCGCGCCCAGATTGACGACCGCAACGAAAAGGCAGGCAAGAAGATACGCGACGCGGAGTTGAT
>DAIRDK010000171.1:0-6086 GCA_036796175.1 Bacteroidales bacterium
ACTAATGGCAAGAGTAGGTGTTTTCGTCTGTTTTTGCGGCGCCAATATCGCCGATTTCGTAGACGTCCCCGCAGTTGTTGAGGAATCAAAAAAGATCAAGGAGGTCAAGTTCGCGATCGAGTACAAGTATATGTGCTCCGATCCCGGACAGCAGATGATCCGCGACGCCATCGTTCAGCACCGGCTGACTTCGGTCGTTGTGGCGGCCTGCTCCCCCCGCATGCACGAAAAGACGTTCCGCAAAGCCCTTTCGGATGCAGGGATGAATCCCTACCTCCTGGAGGTGGCCAACATCCGCGAACATTCATCCTGGGTCCACCAGAAAGATAAAAAGGCCGCTACGGAAAAGGCTTCAGACCTGATCCGCATGGCGGTGGCCAAATCGATCGCCAATGAACAACTTCACTCGATCTCGGTGCCCGTCACCAAACGGGCCCTGGTGATCGGCGGCGGAATCGCCGGCATCCAGGCGGCACTCGACATCGCCGATGCACGCATCCCCGTCGTACTCGTCGAGAAAAGCCCCTCCATCGGCGGCCGCATGGCCCAGCTGGACGAGACCTTCCCGACCCTCGACTGCTCGCAGTGCATCCTGACCCCGAAGATGGTCGACGTGGCCTCCCATCCCTACATCGAACTGATCCCTTACTCCGAAGTCCTCGAACTGGAAGGATTCGTGGGGAACTACAAGGCCAAGATCAAAAAGAAAGCCTCCTACGTCAATTTCAAGACCTGCACGGGTTGCGGCGCATGCTGGCAGAAGTGCCCGGTGAAAGTCCCCAACGAATACAATATGGGCATCGACAAGCGCAAGGCTATTTACACGCCGTTCCCGCAGGCGGTTCCCAACAAGCCCGTCATCGACGCCGAACACTGCACGATGCTGCTGAAAGGCAAATGCGGGATCTGTGCCAAGGTGTGCGAAAAAGGCGCCATTGATTACACCATGCAGGATGAGGTGATCGAACGGGAGATCGGGGCGGTCGTTGTAGCGACAGGTTACGACCTCTGGGATCCGAAGCCTTACGAAGAGTACGGTGTCGGCCGTTTCAAGGACATCATCACCTCGCTTGAGTTCGAACGCATGGTGTCGGCCAACGGCCCCACCGGCGGCGTTCCGGTCCGTCCTTCCGACGGCAAGGTGCCGAAGAGCGTGGTCTTCATCAAGTGCATCGGCTCACGCGACGAAGCCAAGGGCATCGAATACTGCTCGAAGATCTGCTGCATGTACACGGCCAAGCACGCCATCCTGCTGCATCACAAGGTGCACGATTCGCACGCTTACATCTTCTACATGGATATCCGTGCCGCAGGCAAGGGATATGAAGAGTTTGTCAAACGGGCGCAGGTCGAAACGGCAGCGACCTACCTCCGCGGCCGCGTTTCGAAGATCTACAAGAAGGGCGAGAAGCTCATCGTCCGCGGCGAGGACGGCCAGCTCGGCCAGGTGGTCGAGGTGGAAGCCGACCTTGTGGTGCTGGCGACGGCCATCGTCCCCAACAAGGACAATCCCGACCTCGCCCGCCTGCTGGGTGTTTCCTACGACAAGTACGGTTACATGTCGGAAGCCCACCCGAAGCTGAGGCCCGTTGAAACAGCCAAGGCCGGGATCTTCCTGGCAGGCTGCACCCAGGCGCCGAAAGACATCCCCGACACCGTGGCCCAGGCATCCGCCTGCGCCGCCAAGGTATGCGGGCTGTTCTCGGGGGATACGATGCTGAAGGACCCGATGATCTCCACCGTCAACAAGGAGTTCTGTTCGGGATGCCAGAACTGCGTGACGGTTTGTCCTTACCAGGCCATCGTCACCGAAGAGATCCCGATGGGGCATGGCTCGAAAGAGACCCGCGTGGTGGCGAAGATCAACGAAGGCGTTTGCCAGGGTTGCGGCTCCTGCGTGGCGATCTGCCGCAGCATGGCCATATCGCTGGCCGGTTTTACCGATACACAGATCATTAACGAGATAGTTTCAATCTAATGGAATCAGAAGCAAAGAACAAGATCGTCAGCATCGAGAAGCCCCACCTGGAAGCGCCTCCCGACTGGCAGCCGGTGATCATGGGGATCCTGTGCAACTGGTGTTCCTATGCGGGATCCGACCTCACCGGGACATCGCGCATCCAGTATCCTCCCAACATCCGCATCATCCGCGTGCCGTGCTCGTCGAGGGTCGATCCGTGGTTCCTCATCAAGTCACTCCAGACCACTGCCGACGGCGTGCTTGTGTCGGGCTGCCACCCCGGCGACTGCCACTACATCACCGGGAACTATTACGCCCGCCGCAGGTTCCTCGTGACCAAGAAGCTGCTGAACTTTGTGGGCTTCCATGAGGACCGCGTACAGTTCTCCTGGGTCTCGGCTGCCGAAGGACCGAAATTCGCCAAGGTGGTGGACAAGGTGACAGCAGATATCAAAAAGTTGGGCCCCCTGCATTTACATAAGAAAGAAAACTTCGAGAAATAATGGACTACACAAAGCAAATACAGGACATCGCCGCACGGTTGTTTTCGGAAGGGAAGATCGATGTGTTCATCGGTTACCGGAATACCGGCTTCGACGACAGCCAGGTGCCGGTCCTGATCACTCAATACGGTGATGTGGAACAGCTCGTGTTCAGCGACAGATCGGTCTTCAACCTGGCCAACTACCTGAAGTACGAGCACACCCGGAATAAACGGGTCGGCATTGTAGTGAAGGGTTGCGACAGCCGCGCGCTGAACCTCATGCTCACCGAGAACCAGGCAAAACGCGACCGGCTCTACATCGTCGGTATCGCCTGCGAAGGAGTGACCGATGAGAAAGGGGAGAAGATGCAGAACTGCAAAGAGTGCGTAATGCCTGATGCAGTTGTATACGACGAACTGCTCGGCACCCCTTCCGGAAAGCGCACCTATACCGTGAATGCGGATATACAGGAACTCGCTGCGAAAGGACTTACCGAGCGCGCGGAGTTTTTCGAAGATGTATTTTCGAACTGCATCCGCTGCAACGCCTGCAGGCACTCGTGCCCGCTTTGCTATTGCGCCAAATGCTGCATCGACCAGGAGAGCTCTACCCTGTACAACGGGGCCAACACCGACTCGAGCGCCTTCCACGCGCTGATGACGTGGTCGCTCCACCTGGCCGGGCGCTGTGTCGACTGCCGCAACTGCGAAAAGGCCTGTCCGAGCCATCTGCCGCTGCACCTGCTGCACAAGCAGAACGAGATGGTCATCTACGAAAACTTCCAGGAGCACCTGGCGGGGATGCTGCCCGAGGACCGCGGCGCATTCTACAAGTACAGCCTGAGCGACCCTGACGATTTCATTATGTAATCCGGAGAACGACTATGAGCTTTTCAACTTATATAACAGACAAGGCAGGGCTTCAGAAATTCTACGAAGCCGTGATCGGGAGCCATTCGACCTACGCACCGGTCGAAAAGTTTGGCAAGTACGACTTCAAGAAGGTCGCCTCCCTTTCGGAGTGCGATCCCGACTCGCCCATTGCAAAGACCATGAGCATCAAGCCGCTCTTCTTCCCGAAATCGGCCAAGATCCTGAAGTACACAGCCACCAGCGCCGGCACGGAAGTGAGCGACACCACCGGCGATCCGCTGGCAGAGAAGAGGGTCATCCTCGGCGCGAAGCACTGCGACGCCCGCGGACTGCAGGTGCTGGACCAGGTTTACAAATGGGATTATATCGATACCGACTATCAGAAACGGCGCGAGAACACCGTAATCGTCTCCACCCGCTGCGATAAGGCCGAAACCCACTGCTTCTGCACCTCCCTCGATTACGACGTAGAGAACCTGGATGCCCTTGATGTGGCAATCGTTAATGGAGAAGGGGGAAAGATCTACCTCCAGGCCAGAACGGAGAAAGGAGAACACTTCCTGAAGACTGTGGACGGCGGACTGAAGACGGCGGACGGCGGAGCAGCTGAGGATATGAAAAAGCAGTACAAGGCCTTCGAATCCTCCTTCCGCCTGAAGATGGACTACAAGGAGATCAACGAAAAGATGCAGGACAAATTCGAATCGGAAGCTTTCGAAGCCGTTTCGGCAAACTGCGTCAGCTGCAACACCTGCGCGTTCGTTTGTCCCACCTGCCATTGCTTCAAGGTGTCGGACGAAAAGATCAAGGACGCAGGCGTGCGTTACAAGAGCTACGACTCCTGCAATAACGTTTATTTTACGCTGATGGCGGGCGGGCACAATCCCCGCCCGGCGAAATACCGCCGCTGGCGCCAGCGTTCGATGCACAAGTTCGTGTACTACAAGGAGCGCTTCGGCGTGAATCTCTGCGTAGGATGCGGCAAGTGCACCGTATCCTGCCCGGTCAACATAAGCATATTTGAAGTAGTAAATACAGTAGCATCATGGAAGAACTCTTAGTCCCCTCCCTCTGCACCGTTGAGAAGGTCATCCAGGAAACCCCGGATATCCGGACGTACCGCCTGAAGTTCAAGGATGAGGCCCTCATGTCGAAATTCGACTGGCAGCCCGGCCAGTTCGTTGAGTTCTCGCTGATGGGGCACGGCGAATGCACCTTCTGCATCGCTTCTTCCTCTACGCGCAAGGGCTATTTCGACTGTTCGATCAAGCGGGCAGGGATCGTCACGGCCGACATCCACAGCAACATCGACGAAGGCGACGTTGTGGGGATCCGCGGTCCTTACGGTAACTGGTTCCCGGTGGAAGAGATCAAAGGGAAGAACCTGCTTTTTGTAGGCGGCGGCATCGGGCTTGCACCGCTGCGCTCGCTGATCCAGTACTGCATCGACAACCGCAACGATTACAAGGATTTCACCATCCTTTACGGCGCACGTACTTCTGCCGACATGTGCTACAAGGAAGAGATCAACGAGTGGCAGGAGAACAAGACCCTGAAAGTGATCCTGACGATCGACAAACCTGAGGACACCTGGAAAGACAACGTGGGTGTGGTCCCCAAGATCCTCGAAGAGGTTGTAAAACCTGTGATCAAGGATACAAAGGTCATCACCTGCGGACCGCCGATCATGATCAAGTACACACTCCAGTCGCTCGACCGGTTGGGGTTTGATCCGAAAGACGTGATCACCACGCTGGAAATGAAGATGCAGTGCGGCCTGGGGAAATGCGGCCGCTGCAATATCGGCTCGACATACGTTTGCAAAGACGGTCCGGTCTTCACCTATGAGCAGATGAAGACCATGCCGGATGAGTTTTAGTGAACGGTGAGCTGTGAGCAGTTTCATTTTACTGTTTTATTTCCAGAACCACAAAGTTCACTGAGTTTGAAAATAAGTTCTCAGAGAACTTCATCTTAAAACTCTGAGACCTCCGTGTTTTTGGAAAAGAATGACTCCAGGATACCCAAAAATTTATTTTTTTAACTATCATTATTTCAATATATTAGATTCCATTTTCACTCTTCACTCTTCACTTTTCACTCCCCTTCTGCATTACCTTTTGGGGGTAAACCGGATTAAGGGATAAAATTCCGTCATGCATCCCGCTTGTTTCTACCCCAATCCCGTTTCAACGTGCATTGTGCTGAAGTGGAACGGTCAGACTAAAAAGGTCTATAATTTCTACACCCTGGAATTAACGGATGTGATCAGCGGGGCTACGTTCCCGGTGATCTTTTTTCAGTGACCCGCCCTGGCAGGGATTCAAACCCTGCCGGGGTTGAGGTTATTTATTACATTTGTTTCCTGTCAATCCCCGGGTTCATGAAGAAACTCAAACGCCCTGCCATAATTGGTTTCCTGGCTGCCTTCACCGTCACGGCTATACTTTACTGCCTTGAGCTGATCTTTGGGATCGCCCTTCCCGGTGCACTGATGTTCGCCATGCGCTGGATCACGATCCTTTCACTTGTGTTCTATGCCGTTTCGCGTGGATCCCTTACCACTTACATTCTCATCAGCATGGTGCTGGGGGCTGAGGTGGGGCACGATTTCGCCTCCTTCGCGGTGAATCTGAACATCCTCAGCAAGATCTTCCTGAGCCTGATCAAGACGATCATCGCTCCGCTTCTTTTCGGCACGCTCGTTGTGGGCATTGCGGGACATCCCGACCTAAAGCAGGTGGGGAGGATGGGGTGGAAGTCGATCCT
>DAIRDK010000172.1:0-6074 GCA_036796175.1 Bacteroidales bacterium
GGGCAGGAAGTGAAGCTTGACCGGGTGGAACCGCCGAACTGGTGGACGGGATTCAAAAACAACTCGCTGCAGCTCCTGGTCCACGGGACGAACATCGGGCTTTCCACGCCGGAGTTGAAATACAACGGAGTCGTGCTGGAGAACGTGAACACCGTAACGAATCCCAACTACCTCTTCCTTGACCTGACCATAACCGACAAGGCAAAACCGGGCACTTTCACGATCGTCTTCAAGCAGAAAGGGAAACAAGTTGCGTCATACGAATACCGGCTTGATACACGAAACCCGGGTTCAGCCGACAGAAGATCGTTCTCGTCGGCCGATGTCATCTACCTGCTGATGCCCGACCGTTTTTCCAATGGGGATCCTTCCAATGACGATATGCCGGGCATGAAAGAACAGGCCGACCGCAGCAACCCCGACGGCCGTCACGGCGGCGACATCAAAGGCATCTCGGACCACGTACCTTACCTGAAAGACCTTGGCATTACTGCCGTTTGGAGTACCCCGCTGCTCGAGAACAACATGGAGAAATACTCCTACCACGGGTATGCGATCACCGATTATTACAGGATCGATCCGAGGTACGGAACGAATGAGGATTACCGGGCACTGGTGGATAAACTGCACGCAAGCGGCCTCAAGATCATCATGGACATGGTATTCAACCATTGTGGATCCGGGCACTGGTGGATGAGCGATCTGCCTTCCCCCGACTGGCTGAACCAGTGGCCGGAATTTACCCGGACCAACTATCGGGCCGGCTCCATGACGGATCCCTATGTTTCGGCGTATGATAGCGTGAAATTTCTGAAAGGCTGGTTCGACGTCACCATGCCCGACCTGAACCAACATAACCCCTTCCTGGCAAAGTACCTTATCCAGAACAGCATCTGGTGGATCGAATATGCCGGAGTTGACGGGTTCCGGCAGGATACCTATCCATATGCGTTTAAAGATGTGATGGCGGAGTGGGACAAAGCCGTGTTAAAAGAGTACCCGTACTTCAATATCGTTGGTGAATGCTGGGCTACGGTTCCCGAAGGGATCGCCTACTGGCAAAAAGACTCGCCGAACAAGGACGGCTACAACTCATATCTTCCCTCGGTGTTTGATTTCGCCATGTACGATGCGCTCCGCCTCGGTTTCATGGAGAACAACGGTTGGAATACGGGCATTGGCAGGCTTTACGATTTACTCTCCAGGGATTTCGTTTACCCTGATCCTTCGCATATTGTCGTTTTTGCCGACAACCACGACGTGAACCGGTTTCTTGCCAATGCCGGCCAGGATCCTGCCAAATTCAAGATGGCACTGGCATTCGTTCTTACCACCAGGGGCATCCCTGAGATCTTTTACGGCACGGAAGCCCTGCTCACAACGACCGGCGAAAAGAACGACGGCAGGCTGAGGATCGACTTCCCCGGCGGATGGCCGGGCGATACCGTTAATACCTTCACTGGAACGAACGTTTCAGCAGCCCAGGCCGACATGGTATCTTATCTGAAAAAGATCCTTAACTGGAGGAAGAGCGCGAAGGTCGTCCACACCGGGAACATGAAACACTTCATACCGGAGGACGGGGTCTACGTTTACTTCAGGTACAACGAGAAAAAAACAGTGATGGTGGCGATCAATAACAGCGATGAAGAGAGAAAGCTGGAGAAGGAGAAGTATGCCGAATTCCTTTCAAAGTACAATTCTGCCACGGACGTGGTATCCGAAAAGAAATATGACAGCCGGTTTGAGATCTATGTGCCATCAAAAACCGCAATGATTATAGAACTTGGCAAATAAAATCGTTGGGACATGCTGACAATGCAAAAGAAACTGAGCAACCTGTTCTACGTTATTCTCGGGTTGCCTGCCACGGCCATGGGCTTTGCCCTTTCGATCCAGATCGCGGTGCTGAGCTGGATCCTGAGGACCAAGTACAACCTCGAGATCGACCAGATCGGGATCGTTTGGGCAGCCGGCCCCATCGCCGGGATCATCGGCCAGCCCATCATCGGGCTGATCAGTGATAAGGCGTGGTTCTGGGGAGGACGACGAAAACCGTTCATCATCATGGGCGGCATTTTGGCAGCGCTGATGATCTTTGCTCTGCCCAACATCGACCGGATCAATGATTTCTTTGGTATCGGGAGCCTGATGGCCGTGGCGATTACCGTGGCCCTAACGCTCGATCTGTCCATCAACATCAGCTTCAACCCGACCCGGTCGATCATAGCCGATGTCACACCTGCCGGAGCAACCAGGACCAAAGGGTACACCTGGATGCAGTCGGTCTCCAATTTTTTCGGGAGCATAGCCTATCTGATCGGGGCTCTCATCAGCAATTATTTCCTGATCTATGCCGGGGTTGCGATCGTTCTCCTGTTCTCACTTGGGCCGATGTTCCTCATTTCAGAACCGCGTGAACTGGTGAAGGATGAAGTGACAAATTCAGCCGACGGGAATGGGAAAACCCAGTGGGGACAGCTATTTCGCCTGTATTTTGCACATGCTTTCTCCTGGCTGGGCATCCAGACCATGTTCATTTACATCATCGCCTTCCTGGAACAGAAAATCCACCCGGAAACGGATATTCAGACGGGTCAGATGATCGGCTGGTCGTTCTTTATCCTGAATGCAGTCGGATGCATCTGGCCGGCCTTTTTACTCGAGCCGATGGCCAAGCGCTTCGGCAGGGTCAGGATGCATATTCTGTCAGTCGCAACCATGTCAGCCGGTTATTTCGGGATCGTATTCCTGGCCCGTGATACGATCACCCTGTATTTGTTAATGGGAGTCCTTACATTGGGCTGGGCCGCGGTGGTCAGCCTGCCATTCGCGATCATGTCAGAAAAAGTCGAAAAAAGCAGGATGGGATTTTTCATGGGGATATTTAACCTCTCGGTAGTGCTTCCCCAGCTCGTTTCCAGCTTTTTCATGGGGAAAGTGATCCAGCATGCGGCCGATAAAGGCATGGTGTTCATCATCAGCGGCGTCTCCCTTGCCATATCCGCCTTGTTGTGGCTCCTGGTGACCGACGACTCACGCAAGACAGTGACAAAGCAGGAAGGATCATGAAACGGACCGCACTGACCTGGATGTTTATCCTGACCGCCCTGGTTCCGCGGGCGCAGTCGTTCGGGAAATGGATCCAACATCTTGACCGGCTTCCCCTGACGGCAAGGCAGGAAGCGGTTGACAGTTTTCTGATAGCGAACCAATCCTATCCATTCATTGAACAGGATTCAGTTTGCCACTTCATTTTCCGGGGGACTGCTGCAACGGTTACCGTTGCCGGTGATATGACCGGCTGGCAACCCGGCAGGATCGTATTGCAGAGAGTCGACGGCACAGACTTTTGGTCCGGTACCAGCATTTTTCCCCCCGATGCACGCCTGGATTACAAAATTGTAGCCGATACCACCTGGACTCTGGATCCCCGGAACTGGTTCACGTCAAGAACGGGTTTCGGGACGAATTCGGAGTTAAGAATGCCACGGTATAATCCGGCTCCCGAATCCGTTTACGACAGTGCAGTTCCGCACGGAACCATGACCGATACCATATTCTACAGCACCTTCTTCGGAAACGTGCGTCCTGTAAAGATTTATTTGCCGGCCGGATATAACAGAACAACCCGTCCTTATCCTGTGGTTCTGTTCCATGATGGACTGGAATACATCACCCTTGGCGATGCAATTGTCATTCTCGACAACCTGATCGCAACGCACCGGATCCGGCCGGTCATCGGGATCTTTGTCGGTCCCCTTGAACGGGACCGCGAATATTCGGGCGTTCTTAAGGATCAGTATGTGCACTTTCTGGTCAACGAAATGATGCCGGTCATCGATACCCGGTACAATACCAGCAGCAATGCCCAGAACCGGGCCACGGTGGGCATCTCGAACGGGGGAAATGCCGCCCTTTACCTGGGCTGCCGTCACCCTGAAAGTTTCGCCAAAATCGCTGCCTATTCCAGTAATGTGACTCCCGAGGTCACGGCGGCACTATCCACACCGAGAAACATGGACCTGGAGTTCTATATCGATATCGGAAGATACGACATCCCGGAGCTGATCCCGATGGTGGAAAAATTGGCATCGCTTCTGAAAAAGAAAGGCTATCCACACACCTTCTACCGCTGGAATGACGGGCACAGCTGGGCAAACTGGAGGGATCATTTAAGTGTCTCGCTCATCCAATTCTTCCCGCCCGATAAGTAAAACAGATCAGAATAAACATTGCATCAAATGAAAAAACAGACGTTCCTGGCTTTTGCAGTCGTTATCCTCGCCGGCATCACCGCATGCACGAACAGGAATGACGTTAAGATCCCGGATCAGCCGGAGATCGTTGGGATTGTTGCACCCATTACCCTGCAACCCGATACCACACACGTCCTGCTGCAGGATTATTTCCTCCATCCCGACGCCATTGATTCGGTAACCACGGATCCCTCGATTGGATTCAGGATCTCAGCCGACTCGACGGATCTGACCTTGTTTGCCGTATCAAAAACAATGCCCAAATTATCCGTGATGAAGGCATATGCTGACGGATTCTGTTATTCGATCCTGGTTCGGAAGAGTCCGAAGGTCTGGCACCGGTTCACGTACGATCCGAAAGAGAAAAAACATAAACAGGTGCAACTGGCAGGCGATATGAACGACTGGGTACCTTCACGCAATCCCATGAGACTCAATGATAAGGTATGGGAAACGGATGTACTGGTGAACCCCGGCAAATACCAGTATAAGTTTGTTGTTGATGGAACATGGATCCCGGATCCGGCAAATGGCGAAATGAACGGTTCCAACTCGGTGGTCCGCATCGGCTCGCTCAACCCGCCTTCAGCACCATACCTGTACACGGTCAGTGAAGACAAAGGCACGGTGACCCTCGCGATGCGGAATCAGGCCGATACGCTCTACGTTCTGTGGCAGAATTACCTGCTCGACAAAAAGTTCTGGAAGATGGACAGCAATAAGATACAGGTCAAAATACCGGGAGCAGCGGAAAAACTGGACCAGTCATTCATGCGGGTTTATGCTGTAAACGGTTCCGGCGTTTCCAATGAAGTGCTGATCCCCCTCGCCGGAAGTAACCTGGTCATGGATGCTGAAAAGCTGGAACGAACCGATCCCCGGGGCATGGTGATGTATTTCATGATGGTTGACCGTTTCCTGGATGGCAACAAGGAAAATAATGCGCCGCTGGCTGATCCGGAGATCGATCCCAAGGTGAATTTCATGGGAGGCGACCTGGCCGGGATCGCGCAGAAAACCGACGAGGGTTATTTCTCCGATCTGGGGATCAACACCCTCTGGATCTCCCCGGTGACACAGAATCCGCTGGATGGCTGGAAAGAATTTCCTGCGCCCCATCGCAAATTTTCCGGGTATCACGGGTACTGGCCGATAACTCTCACCACCGTCGATACCCGCTTCGGTACGGCAGAAGATCTGAAACGACTGGTTTCTGAAGCTCATGACAAGAACATGAATGTTCTTCTCGATTATGTGTCGAATCATGTCCACCAGGAGTCAAAGATCTACAAGGACCATCCGGATTGGGCAACGCCGGGAGTTCTGCCCAATGGCCAGAAAAACATCCGGCTCTGGAATGACCAGCGGCTCACCACCTGGTTCGATGATTTCCTGCCGACCCTTGATCTGTCGAAACCCGAGGTAGCCGGGATGATGTCCGATTCGGCCCTGTTCTGGATTACCGCATACAATCTGGATGGATTCCGTCATGATGCGGCCAAGCATGTTGACGAATTATACTGGCGGACCCTGACCCGCAAGCTCAGGGAGCAGGTCGTCATTCCCGACAAGCGTCCGATCTACCAGATCGGCGAAAGTTTCGGCAGCCGCGAATTGATCAGGAGCTATATCGGCCCGGGGATGATGGACGCCCAGTTCGACTTCAATGTTTATTTCGATGCCACCACGGCTTTCCGCGATGAGAACAGTTCCCTGCGTGACCTCAATTATTCGCTTTACGAGACGTTCTTCTATTTTGGAAATCATCACGTGATGGGAAATATTACCGGAAACGAGGATCTGGCCCGTTTTATC
>DAIRDK010000173.1:0-6067 GCA_036796175.1 Bacteroidales bacterium
ACAAATACAGAATGTAAGGAAGGTAAACGATGCCGCTGCTTCGGGGAATGGCAGATAGATAGCATGGTGGCAGACCGAGAAGCAAATAACAATTAAAAAGAAAAGGCGGACGCTCAGGTCACCGGGTTTCTCACGGAGGACAAAGAGACCGGCGATCGCCGCCATGCACATGACTCCGGCCATAAGAATCATAATCCAGGAAAAGTCCCTGTTCCGCATCACGGGAACGGAGTACACGGTCAGTTGCGATCCGTTGCGATCTATCCTGATCTGAAGGGTATCACCGGCTTTAACACGCTGCCGGTTGGTCCACTCCTGCATCGTGTACCCATTGATCGTGAGGAAAACATCCCCGACCTGTATCCCGGCTCTTGCAGCCGGACTTCCTAGTGGAATTTCACTGTAAACCAGTTGGCCTTTTTCATTCGTGGTGAAGCGACTGCCGGTTGTAGGCAGCTGCCATTTATAATGAAGGTACAGGATGTTTATCCCAATCGCAACGGCAACGAGCACAAATGCCCACCACGGGACGGTTACAAAGAATTTTTTCAGACCGTTCATTCAGATTAGGGAAATGACATGTAAAGGTAACCCGGAATGAACGCAAAGTCAAGGTTATATGGCGAAATTGTGAAATAGTGAAATGGTGAAACAAACACACTATTTCACCATTTCACCTTTTCACCATTTACTTCTTTACAACTATCAGCTCCTGCTGCGTCAGTTCGCCTGCCTGAACTTTCAGCACATAAACCCCGTCGGGAAGCTGTAAGTTAATCTCCTGGCTCCCGTCAGAAATGGTTTGCTGATGCTCCGGTTGGCCCTGGAGGTTGTAAACAGTGGCCTCCGCGGGTCCTTGCCGGCCGTTCAGCAAGAGCTCCAGATGTGCCTTTCCATTTGTAGGATTAGGATAGATCCTGAAGAACGGATCTTTTTCCTCGGGTGAGGAAACTCCAAGGATATCAAGGAATATCTCCACGGTAGAATATGGCGGGCCACACTGCCCCCCGGCGACCAGAAGGTGGCCATTATTGCCTGCGACCGTATGATTGACCAGTTGATGGGTAAGATTATCTGTAGTCCATTCATCCACTTCAGGATTATAAATATCAATAACATCCGAACATGTCTCCCAATAGCCTCCAAAATTAAAATCGCCTCCCCCCACAAAATAGGCCTTACCGGAGACTGTCGCACTTTGATCATAAGCCATGGATCTTGGCACAGAAAGGTATCCTATGTCCCAGGTACCTGTCAGCGTATCATAAATGTCAACAACATTGGTGGGCTGGTCGTCAGCGAGGTTCCCACCTGCAAATAACACTTTCGATCCAACTGCTGTTGCTGTCAGGAACGACCGGGCAACGGACAGTGTCTCCGTGGTCCATGTGCCGGTTGAGAAATGGTAAATATCCACCCGATCATATACTTCCGTACCACTCCCTCCGGCAAAGAAAGCCATATCGCCACATACCGCAGACGCCATGGCACATCTTGGAATTGACAAGTTTGAAACAGACCAGATGCCGGTGGAGATGTCATATATATCAACCACAGAATAGGTTTCATTTAGGGCGAGATTTGCGCCTCCCGCAAAGAGTACCTTATTCCCTTTCGCTGCAGCGCATATACTGAACCTTGGTATGGATAGCTGCCCGTAGGTCCATGTTTTGCTCGCTGTATCCCAAATATCCACTTCTGTAAAGAAACCGGATGTGAACCAATCCAATCCGCCTGCAATGAAGACTTTGGATCCGGTCGCTGCGCATGCAGGGTAGGCCCTTCCTACCGACAATTCGAGCGTCGTATCCCAGTCTTCGGCCATGACGTCGTACACTTCCACTTTATACACCGAACTGGAACCATTGTCACCGCCGGCAAAATAGACTTTATTCCCCAACGATGTCGAACTCAGTGAATGCCTGGGCTCCGGCAGATCATTATAGATCCATTGCCCGTTTGCGAAGAGTACAAGGCAAATAAAAAATGTGGACAAAGATGTAAACCTTTTCATGGGACCTCCTTTTTTCTGAATTGATCATGAAAACAAAGATAGCCTGGTTACCGGGGCGAAATCAATACGCATTATGTTGTATATTAAGGTGATATCAGCGTGGAAACGCCTTGTTCAAGGCTTCGGTCCTCGACTGGACATGGAGTTTCTCGTAGATGTGGTGGATGTGCGTCCGCACGGTTTCGAAGCTGATGCAAAGCTTGTCTGCGATCTCTTTGTACCGGTACCCTTTGGCCAGCAGGTCGAGCATCTCCCGTTCCCTGTTGGTGAGCTTTTCCATATCCTTACTGGGTTCAGTCGCTGGCCGGAAGGCCTGGATTACTTTCCTAGCAATGACGGACGACATGGGAGAACCGCCGTGAAACAGATCAACGATGGATTCGGTTATTTTCGAAGGCGGGCTGTTTTTCAGCAGGTAGCCTGTTGCTCCGGCACACAGCGAGTCAAACACGTTTTCATTGTCTTCATAAACCGTGCACATCATGAATTGCGTGAAGGTCATGGAGGATTTCAGCCTGTTCACACATTCGATCCCAGTAATCCCCGGGAGGTGGATGTCCATTAACACAATGTCGGGAACCAGTGATGGGATCACCTCCAGGGCTTCCTCACCTGAAGAACACAGACCGACGCACTCCAGCGACGGATTTGATTTCACGATCAGTGCCAGCCCCTCGCGCATTTCCCGGTCATCCTCAACGATGACCACCCTGATCATTTTCCCTTCAACCGTCATGATTCAAAATTACTCTTATGGATGGCGCCTGTCAATCACACTTTTGTTTGATATTTAAAAGACAGCAGTACCGTGGTCCCTGTTCCCTGTCCCGTTTCAATCCTGCAATTTCCACCCATCTCTTCGGCTCGCTTCCTCATGTTGTGTAATCCATTTCCCATGGCACTGTTCCGTTTGGCATCAAACCCCTTGCCATTGTCTGAAATGTTCATTTTAAGGAGTTCCGGATCGATGCTTATGTCCAGGGATATCTCTGTGCACTCACCGTGTTTAACTGCGTTATGGACCGCCTCCTGTACTGCATAAAAGATATTTCTTCTTGAATCCGGTGCAATCTGAACTTCAGGTATATTGTCGGGAACTTCCGTTAGTAATCGGATCCCGAAATTTTCCACGTACTCCCCGAAATATCTTCGCAGGTAGGAGATAAGACTTTCCAGGTTATCGTACCTGGGATTCAAAGCCCAGACGATCACATTCAGCCTGGAGATCATCTCACGGGATGCCATAGCCACCTTCAATAACCGGTTGGCAATCTCTCCGGACGGTTCTGAGGTTTTCAGCGGAGCTTCGCTGATCATGGCGATCCGGGTCAGCCCTGCGCCGATATCGTCGTGCATGTCCTGTGAGATCCTGGCCCGTTCCCTCTCCAACATCAGTTGCCTGTCAAGGTCCCTTTGGTAGAGAGTTGCTGTGTGCAACAGCGCGATCACCCGGCGAGCAAGGAGTGACAATACGCGTATATCCTGCTGTGAATAGATCCTTTCGGATTTCTTCTGACCGCAAAGGAAAAATCCTGCCGGCTGGCCGTTTGCAGTGGCGGGCACAATGAGTTCGACATGTTCCATTCCCGGGATCGCAGGTACGTTTTTCAGTTCATACGGTGAAAGAACCCTGGATTTTTTAAGTTTCTCTTCGAGCTCATAATTGATCTCATAGGTCTGATGATCGCTTTGTCCGCGACCATCATCAAGCACGATCGGTTCATAAATCCTGCCTGATTCTTTGAGAGAGAAAACGAAGGTTTTGAAATGGAATATCTCATTTATACCCTCCACGATCTTTTGTTTCAGGACCTCGGATTGATATACGCCGGCCAGTTTTCCTTCGAATTCAGATACCACCGAGGCAGAATCGTACGGTTCGCGGTTAAAGACCCGATCGATCATAAGCTGAAGCCTGTCCCGCAAAACCAGGAAGACCAGCACGGATATTCCCAATGCGGCGTATCGGATCAGCTGATTCTCGCTTCTGACATACTGGTCGGTCAGCCAGACCAGCCCCAGGTAACAAAGAACAATGATTATTGTCGCAGCAAGGTAGAGCAACACTTTCCGGAAGATGATCTCGATATTCCAGATCCTGTACCGGAACAGGGCGATCAGGATGAAAATGACCATAAGCATGCCTCCTCCACCCTGCATTAATGGAAGCAACGACGGGAATTTGTATTGAAGGGGAACGATCTGGTTGTAGAAAAAGGTCAGCAAGATCGGCGTTAATACGCCGAATAAGGAGCCGATGATAACAAGCCGTAACTGGTTACGGAGGAGGGTATCCTTGTTCGCGGCAAATTGGTAAAAGACAATCCCGACCGCGATGCAAAAACAAAATGTCAGCCAGGCCAGGGCAATTCTTTCTGTCAAATAGTAAAACCTGTCTTGGGGATACAAGCCCGAATTATCATGGAAGTAGGCGATAAGATAAACAACGGATATCAGGACAGCTGTAAGGTGGAACACCCATGGAAGATGTTTGTAACGATCCAGGATCCTGACAGGCCTTGGAAAATAGAGGTGAAAATGAATGATCGTCGGACCCAGTTGACACGATAAAGTGATGAATATGAATGCGGCAACGTGAAAAGTTAACAGGGGTAACCCTAATATCTCCCCATTCATTAAAACCATGAAGAATTGAATGTAGATGAAAAACAGTTGTGAGGCTTTATCACCCGGCCTTTTAAAAAGTATATAAAGTCCACCGATGCTACATATCGTGATCAGGATATTTATAAACCAGAAATAGCCGGGTGAATTCATGAATTTAGAGGCACCAATGACAGGGTAGATCTTTTCAGACCCATTTCTCATCACTCCAAAAAAGAGCGTATCCCTGGCAGTCTGACCATGGTATCTGGAGAACCATTCAGGGATGCTGAATGAGTTGACATGCATAAGGGTGTCGCCGGCAGTCAATCCTGCCTGATCACCGTTTCCACCGGGTACTATGTAATCAATAATATAATAATTTTCCACCTGCCTTCCGGACTCTCCTGAAACAGGTGTCAGGATTCGGTTATAGCTGTAAAGGGCCGCTGCCGACAGCACCAAAAGGACTAAAAGGTAAGCCCATAATGGTATGATACGGAAAAACAACTTTTTGCCGCTCATTCACATCCGGGAAAAGACCTATAAAGATAACCCGGAATGAACGTAAAGTCAATAGGTTAGGATATATTAACGGATGTAGTTCGCAGGATTATGCATAATATAGCATCGGACCCTGTTCAAATTTTGTTCATTGTGGATGATCGAATCATAATAATTACGTTGCCATACCGGTTTTCGCGGTGTTCCGCGTAATTCGTTAATTCGACGGGCGGAAAACGTTTTTAATTGCCGGACGATTTCGGGCAACCCATGATTCCCCCCAACCGATGTAGGGGCGGGTTTGGAACCCGCCCCATGCATATGGTGTTCCCGACCGTCACAAGGGGCGGGTTTGGAACCCGCCCCTACAGGTCCGTCATGGATCACAATGATCCCGTGTATGTGATCCGGCATTACGACGAATGCGTCCAATGTGATATTTCGATTATGATTGGGCAGATCAAACCATTTTTGTTCTACGATCTGTCCAAATCTGTTCAACACCATTTTTCCATTTTGAACAGTCCCGAAAAAATCATTTCTCTCAATCGCGCACACTGTTATAAAATATCTACCTGGTGCGGAATAATCATAACCACGCAGTCTTTGGGACCCCCTGTGATGGATCTCCGGATCAAATCTTCGGAGGAAAAACATAGTTGGGTTTTTCCCCTTAATCCGGTTTAAGGGGAAAATGTAATGCAGTAACAAAAAAAATTTTGTATCTTGGTGCATCACATATTCACGCATCATGAACAGACCTGTTTTCGGGTTGATCCTGTTTCTCCAGGCAATGTTTGCGTTTGGGCAATGGGACCAGCAATACTCAGGGACATCAGCTCCTCTTTACGATGTTTGCTTCGTCGATACTGAACATGGTTTTGCAGTAGGTAAAACCGGAACTATTCTGAAGACTGTTGACGGCGGTTCTAATTGGGAACAGAT
>DAIRDK010000174.1:0-6064 GCA_036796175.1 Bacteroidales bacterium
ATCGCCAATGCCCTGTACGAATTTCTCGCCTCCAAACTGCCTGTCTCGAGGCTGCAGCGCGATCTTACCGATTCAACGGTCATCCGCAATATCGGCATACCCGTTGCCCATTCGATCATTGCCCTTCGGTCCCTGCTCCGCGGTCTTGACAAGATCATCCTCAACGAAAAGAAGCTGAAGGAGGACCTCGAGAAGAACTGGGCCGTCGTTTCTGAAGCGATCCAGACGATCCTTCGCAGGGAGAACTACCCCGATCCTTATGAGGCACTGAAAGCACTCACCCGCGGAAAAGAAGGCATCACCAGGAAGACATTGCACAAATTCATTGACGGGCTGAATGTGCCAAAGGCCGTGAAAACGGAACTGAAGGCCATCACGCCGCATAACTACACGGGGATCATTTCGTTTTGATACCGGATGCCGGATGCGGGATACCGCCTGCCTGCCGCAGGCAGGGATACCGGATGTTAAAGAGATCCCGTGAGATCAGCCAGTTTGTTGACCGTATTCCAATTGCGTGTGGTGGCCGTGACTTTCAGCTTCTTCTCGAAAAACGTGTTCGACAGTTTGGTGTTGCCGTATCCTCCCGGGCAGTAAAGATAGATCTCCCGTCCATGAACGATATACTGGTCGTCTCCTGACGCAGGTGCGACCAGGCTTTTCAACGCTTCTTCTGCCGGGATCCCGGAGAGGAAAGTCACATGCAGTTTGTCGTGAGGGATATTCTTCTCCGCAAGGAAGGGATTCCCGTTGATGATCGTCATCAGCTCAGGTTGGTTCCGAATGATGACCGGAACGTCAAATCCGAATTCGTTCCGGATAGCTTGGTAGATCGTCTCGGTCAGTTGTTGTTCATCGGCTGATGCGGCTAAAAAAAGCACATTTCCGCTTTGAATATATGTGCTGACGTTCCTGAAGCCCAGGGATACAAACAGGGATCTTAAGTGGTCCATCCGGATCACGTTCTTTCCGCTCACGTTGATCCCTCGCAGAATAGCGATGTAAGGAATTCCGGTATCTGGCATAGATGTTAACGCTTGGAAAGGGCGAAAGTAACTTTTTCTTCGTAAATTTGCGCAAATTCTGAGGTTCTATGGATTTAAGCAAGATCTTATCGATTTCAGGCCGCAGCGGGCTTTTCAAAGTGATTTCCCAGGGAAAGAATGCTGTAATTGTGGAATCCTTGGTCGATAACAAGCGGTTTCCGGCTTTTGGCCATGAGCGAATGAGTTCGCTGGAGGAGATCAGCCTGTTCACGACGGGAGAAGACCGGCCGCTGAAGGATGTACTGAAAGCCTTCTTTGAGAAACTGGAGGGGAAACCGGCTTCTGACCCGAAATCGGCCGATGCCGCACTGCTGAAAACGTTCGGGGAACTCGTTCCGGATTATGACCCTGACAGGGTCTACATTTCCGATATCCGGAAGATCTTCTCCTGGTATAATCTCCTGCTTGAAAACCAGATGCTTGATTTTACGGAAGAGAAAGCCCCGGAACCTGAAGAAGTGAAGGAAGAAATCGCAGAACAGAAAGAAGCGGCCGAAGAAGCGAAAGAGGAGAAAAAGACCCCTTCGGCCAAAACCAAAAAGACATCCAAATAGCGCCGGCGACGGGGCTGTACATGGAATTCGAACGGCTATGTCAGGGATGACCACGATACAAAAAAGTGTAAAGGACCTCCGTGTTGCCGATGTGCGGCATCTGAACAAACGGCATTTCATTATCGAGCTGGCTTCTGACGATGCCTTGCCGATGATCCTGCCGGGCAATTTCGTACAGGTGCTGGTCGGGGATTCCCCATCCACGTTCCTCCGCCGGCCCTTCTCGGTCCATTCGGTAGATCACGCGTCCCGGAGTTTCCGGCTTCTCATACAGATCAAAGGAGAAGGGACCAAGCATCTAAGCCGGCTGAGGCCCGGTGATCATCTCAACATCATCTACCCGCTGGGCAACTGCTTTTCACTGCCCAAAGGCAAGGAGGTCCTGCTGGTCGGCGGCGGCTGCGGCGTGGCTCCCTTGCTGGCCCTCGCCCAGTTCCTGAAACAGAACCGGATCCATCCGGTCATCCTGACGGGGTGGCGCACCAGTGACGATATTTTTGAACAGGAGGAATATGCCAGGTACGGAGACCTTCTGGTCATCACTGAGGACGGATCCGAAGGGGAAAAGGGACTGGTCACCGACCACTCCATCTTTCAGAAAGAGAAGCTCCGGTTCGACCGGATTTACTGCTGCGGCCCCGATCCCATGATGAAAGCCGTAGCGGGGATTGCGGCCATGCACCGCATCGATTGCGAAGTTTCGCTCGAGAACACCATGGCCTGCGGGTTCGGCGTTTGCCTCTGCTGTATTACACCTACCGTCAGAGGGAACGAACGCGTGTGCATGGAGGGACCGGTATTCAATACCCGTGACCTGACCTGGGAGGTCATGCATCTCACCGAATGCAAGACCGGGGGCGTGGTCAGGGATAGCTGCGAAATCAAATAAGCATGGCTGACCTGAACGTAAAACTCGGTAACCTGGAATTCAGGAACCCTGTCCTGACCGCATCGGGAACCTTCGGGTACGGGGAGGAATTCACTGATTTCATCGATCTCACCCGCCTCGGCGGAATCGTGGTCAAGGCGGTCACGGGCAAGAACCGCGACGGCAACGCCTATCCCCGCATGGCCGAAACGCCTGCGGGAATGCTCAACTCAGTCGGACTACAAAACAAGGGTGTCGATTACTTCGTCCGCGAGATCTACCCGCGCATCAAGGAGTTCGACACGCAGATCCTGGTCAATGTTTCCGGTTCCACGATTGAAGAGTACGTGGAAGTGGCGGAAAAGATCAACGACCTCGAAAAAATTCCCGGCATCGAGCTCAATATCTCCTGCCCCAACGTCAAACTTGGCGGGATGGCCTTTGGTACGATTCCGGCCACCGCTACCGAGGTCACGGCTGCTGTCCGTAAAGTCTACAAAAAGGCCCTGATGGTCAAGCTCTCCCCCAACGTCACCAGCATCACGGAGATGGCGAAGGCCGTGGTAGACGGCGGTGCCGATAGCATTTCCCTGATCAACACCCTGCTCGGTATGGCGATCGACGCGGAAAGCCGGAAGCCGGTCCTGTCCACCATCACCGGCGGCTTGTCCGGACCTGCCATCAAACCGGTTGCGCTCCGCATGGTCTGGCAGGTTTCCAAGGCAGTGAAAGTACCCGTCGTTGGCCTGGGCGGGATCATGAATGCCTCCGACGCCATTGAGTTCCTCCTGGCCGGCGCATCCGCCGTCCAGGTTGGAACAGCCAATTTCATCGACCCCCGGGTTACCGTCAAAATCATCGACGGAATCGACGATTACCTGCAACGCCACCACATGGCATCAGTCACGGAATTGATCGGTGGACTGATGACGGAACCCCGGTAATTGCATCACACAATATTCACCTCGGGGTCCAAAGCGATCCCGAAACGATCCGAAACGGATTGCCGGATCTTACGGGACAGTTCCAGGATTTCCGCCCCTGTTGCATGACCGTGGTTCACCAGGACCAATGGCTGGTGTTCATGAACGCCTGCATCGCCGAACCGTTTTCCTTTCCAGCCGCACTGCTCGATCAGCCAGGCAGCCGGGATCTTCACGCCGCACGCTTCCGGATAAGCAGGGATCCCGGGGAATTGAAGCTGCAGCGATAAGGCCATTTCGGTGGTGACGATCGGATTCTTAAAGAAACTTCCAGCGTTCCCGGTGACAGCCGGATCGGGCAATTTGCTGCGGCGGATGGCGCAGACGGCTTCGCGTACATCCCGGATCCCGGGTTCTTTCACCCCCATCCGTGCGAGTTCCTGGCGGATGGTGCCGTAGTTGAGTTTTAACTCATAAGGTGAGGTGGTGAGGTGTTGGGGTGGTGAGGTGGGAATGAGAGCGAAGACGACTTCGGTGATGATGATCTTTCCTTTG
The DNA here is from genome assembly GCA_036796175.1 of Bacteroidales bacterium. Taxonomy (GTDB): domain Bacteria; phylum Bacteroidota; class Bacteroidia; order Bacteroidales; family FEN-979; genus DAIRDK01. The sequence goes on from DAIRDK010000174.1 coordinate 3,947, forward strand.
AGTTCCTGTTTGAAGATGCTGTCCCGGTAACCGAAACGGCATTCCGGTCCGGACAGGCGGAGCTCTTCCCCGGTTTCGATCAGGGTGAATCCAACTTCCCGGATCACTTCGGATATATCCGCACCGTATGCACCAATATTCTGGATCGGACCGGATCCGGTATTACCTGGGATCAGCGAGAGGTTTTCAACCCCCGCCCATCCTCGTTCCACACAATACTGAACAAAGGAATCCCAGTTGGTACCCGCACCCGCACTCACCAGGATCTCACCGGGTTTCTTATCAACGATCTCGATGCCTTCGATCGAGATCTTCATGACAGTCCCATCGAAATCACCCGTAAACAGGATGTTGCTGCCGCCCCCCAGGATCAGGAGCGGGGAACCCGGCTCATACTGATCCTGCAAAAAATCCCTCACCTGGTCTTTGCTTGTCACATCTGCAAACAACCGGGCCTTTGCCTCTATTCCGAACGTGTTCAGGGAGCGGAGAGAATGGTTCTTGAGAAGGATCATCGGAGATTTCGTTCGAACACAAAGTTAGAATGTTTTCGTTACTTTTACCAGATGAAAACGGCAATTGTCACGGTCACCAACGATCTGACCACCGACCAGCGCGTGCACCGGACATGCCTTGCCCTGGCAGGCATGGGATATCGCGTGACACTGGTCGGGCGCCGGTTACGTGACAGCCTGACACTCGCCCCCAGGGATTACGCTACGGAACGGATGAGGCTGGTTTTCGATCAAGGGCCGTGCTTCTACGCCGAATACAACATCCGCCTGCTCATGTACCTGCTTTTCCGCAAAGCCGACCTGATCGTGACCAATGACCTGGACACTCTTCCTGCCGGCTTTTTCGCTTCGCGCATCCGGCGGATCTCCCATCTTCACGACTGCCACGAATATTTCCGCGGAGTGCCGGAACTGGTAGGCAGACCGGGAGTGACCAGGATCTGGAAGTGGATTGAAGACCTCATCTTCCCCAAACTGAAACAGATTATCGCCGTCAATGACTCGGTGGCGAAACTCTACCGCGATGAGTATGGTGTTCCTATCTCTGTCGTGCGAAATGTGCCTTTCCGTAAAACGGTCCCGCCTCCCCCGGAGAAACCTCCATTCGGAATTCCCCCCGGGAAAAAGATCATCCTGTACCAGGGAGCCGTGAATGTCGACAGGGGCCTCGAAGAGATGATCGTTGCCATGCACTCGGTCACTCCGGATGCGGTACTCGTGATCGCAGGGACCGGGGATATCATCGGGAAACTGAACGACCTTGTACACGACGAAGGTCTGGCTGAACGCGTACTCTTCACCGGACAGGTCCCGTTCCAGGCATTGCATGCCCTCACCTGCCTGGCTGATATTGGCCTATCCATCGAAAAAGAAGTCGGCATCAATTACATGAACTGCCTGCCCAATAAATTCCTTGATTACATCCAGGCGCGGGTCCCTGTGCTGGTAACGCCGTTCCCCGAGATGAAGCAAATTGTAGACAAGTACGGCATTGGCGAATTCATCCCGGATCATGTGCCCGCACATCTGGCTGAACAGATCAACGCCATGCTCGGCAACGTGCCGTTGTTAGCCCGTTACCGGAGCCATTGCGAAGAGGCGGCCAGCGACCTTTGCTGGGAGAATGAGGTGTCCGTACTTCACCAGGTCGTTCAGAAAGTCGTATGAGCCAGGGCATCCATATCGTCTCGTTCGATGCGCCTTATCCTCCCGATTACGGCGGCGTGATCGACGTCTATTACAAGATCCGTTACCTGCATGCTGCCGGAATTCCCGTCCACCTGCATTATTTCAGCTACCCCGGCGACCGCCGTTCGGACGCAGCGTGCCGTGCCGCCCTGGAGCCCTATTGTGCCTCGATCCGCTCCTATCGCAGAACAACAGGATGGCGTTCCGCATTCAGCCTGAAACCTTATATCGTTTACTCCCGCAGATCGGAAGAGCTGGTCAGGGACCTTTGCAGAGATCAGCTCCCGGTCTTGTTCGAAGGACTTCATACCTGCTATTGCCTCGACGATGCGCGGTTGAGCGGGAGAACCCTGCTGTACCGGGAAAGCAACATCGAACATCACTATTACCGGCATCTTGCCAGGGCTGAACGGTC
>DAIRDK010000175.1:0-6055 GCA_036796175.1 Bacteroidales bacterium
AACTGGGGGAGAAAGCCGGTACCTGATCTAGTTAGGGACCATTCCGAACAGTTTCATCATGCCCCTGTGGAAACGGTGCACTCCTTTAACCGGCGCTGCATGCATCAGGATGCATGATTTGACAACGAGCCCCGCATTCTTCTGTAAAGCCAGGTCAATGGCCTCCTGGGTTTCCGACATCTGCTGGATCCAGATGTTGCGGATGCCCCGGTCAAGGGCCTGTTCAACGACTGACCTGGTCTGGTCTTTCGGCACCATGGAAACCAGGTGCATAACACCAGCCGGGACTTCCGCAACCGAATGATAGCACTTCACTCCTCCGATCTCTTCCGCCTCGGGGTGGATGGGATAGATCTCGTACCCTTTCTCCCGGAGTTCCTTGAATGCCATGAACCCAAATTTCTTTTCGTTCCGCGAAACCCCTGCCAAAGCCAGTTTCTTTGGAGCCAGAAATTCCCGGACCGTCGTGTTGAAGGTCTTTTTTTTCATGTTGATTTTATCATTTTCGGAAAAAGGGAAGGGACCCTTTTCCGGTATTCGGCATAATCGGACCGTGTGGCGAGCATTCGTTGTTCCATCAGCGGGATGCTGGCAAAGATGAACAGGCAGGTGATCGCCAGCGCCCCCGCACCGGTCCACCACCACTCCCTTCCGGAAGCCAGCGCGAACATGAACAATCCCCACCAGGTGCTGATCTCGCCGAGGTAATTGGGATGGCGGCTCTGCCCCCACAATCCCGAAGCAATGGTCTTCCCGCGGTTGGCCGGATTATCCCTGAACAGCCGGAGCTGTTCATCCGCGATGAACGCGTAGATGACCGCGAACAGGAGGATCACGGTACCAAACAGGTCCAGCAGATTCAACGGAGAGGGAGCGGAAGTGAAAATGCCATACAGGGGCAGGCATCCCAGGTAAACCATGACGGTGGGGAACAGGTGAACGGCCAGGAAACTAATCCCCCAGTATCCTTTGGGAAATCGCTTCCTGAAATTTACATACCGGAAGTCCTCCCTGGACAAGCCGGGCCAGTCGCGGTAAAAGTTACTGGTCAGCCGGATAGCGTAAAGAAACACCAGCGCCAGGACCAGCGTTTGCCTTGCCGCCACCACCGGGGCCACCGAAAAATAGTAATATCCGGCGATCACGGCAGGCTTGATACTCCAGTACGGATCGTATATGCTGGAGTTGTTACATGTGACAGAGACCAGGAAGATAACTACCGTTGCGGCCAGGTCGGCGGCTGCGACAGCGGCAAGCGGGTTGTCCGTTTGGTATACCCGGATCACGGCAGCGGCCACGAAAAACGCGGCAACATAAGATGCTGCGCTGATCAGGACACCTGCAGCCCGGGAATTTCTTAGCTTTTCATTCATGGCTGCAAGTTAAAAAAATTCCCGGTCTGGTGCAGATCATTCGGCCGAGTTCCCCCGGCCTTTGGGGATTTTTGAAACTTCCTGCAGGCTCTTTCGGATATCTGCCAGTTCTTTCCGGTAACTCTCGGTTTCCTGTTTCATAAACGTCAGGGCGCTGGCGGTTTCCGTCCCGACTTTGTCTTCCAGCCCCGAGATCTTCTTCTTCAGTTCGGCGACCAGTGATTCCCTGGCGGCCTTTTCGGCTTCCAGGCCGCTCTTCTGCTCCAGCGTGATCCGTTCATCGGTCCTCCGAAGCTTCTCGTCCAGACCCGACAGCTCAGCCAATAAGGCGCTCTTCACGGATTCCGCTTTACTTTCCGCGTTCCTGGAGGCCATCCCGATCTGATCCTGCAAAGCAAGGTGTTTTGAAGCGAGATCTTCCTTGACGGACATGACCTTATTGGAAAGATCTGACGATGCCGCCTCTGCGGACTCCCGAGCCTTCTTCATATCATCCTCATGTGCCTGTGCCAGGGTCCGGATCATCTTTCTTTGCCACAGGAAAAGAAAGACCAGGCACACCACAAGCACCAGCGCCACGATCACCAGGTTTTGCTGGAGGGAGAGTGAAGACCGGAGCGAAGAAATTTCTTTTTCGTTCTGCAGGATCCGGGTGTTGGCGACCCTTACGGAATCAAGCCCGGCTTTCATGGCCGAATCACCGGCCGTAAGTGAGGTTTTCACCTGCTGTTCAAGGGCAGCCTGGTCTTTTTTCAGGACATTGACCTGACCTTTGATTTGCTGATCGGCCGACTGGAGCACTTTGATTTTCTGCTGAACCTGGTTCAGCTCCTGCTGCGGATCCTTTGGCGTTTGCGCAAGCGTCAGGATCCCGCAGCAAACCATGCCGGCTAAAAGAGTCATCCGTTTTTTCATTGGTTCTCGGTTTGGGATAAGAATTGTAAAGATATGGAAATTAATGTGATATGTCAAGTAAATTTTATGGCATCCGGCGAACCGATTTTATCTTTATCTTTACAACCAAAGAAACCCCTGATGATTATGAAAAAAGCATCCCTCTCACTGATCCTGCTGCTCCTTTTCTGTGTGGCTTCTGCCCAGGATTATACCCAGGTAAAGGATAAGGGTTCCGATGACGAAATACGGACACTCTTTAAAAAGCCCTCCAAAGAGATCGAAGTTGGCTGGACGCTCGGCCTGACCAGCGCTTACACCCAGTTCGATAAGCAGAATGTATGGCTGGTGGGCATGACTGTCGGTCCGATCATCAACCACAACTGGACGATCGGTCTGAAACTTGACGCTATCGTGAATTCCTATTACCTGTACTACGATTCCATCATTGACCAGACCAATGCCTACCTGGTGGGCGGATTCGGCGGATTCCTGGTTCAGTATACGCTGTTCCCCAAATCCCCGGTTCATGTCACCTTCCCGCTCCAGATCGGAGCCGGCTACCTGGGGTACCTGAGTGATAATGGCTATAAATGGGAAAACGGGAACGGGTACTGGTATAACGACAGCGAGATCCTTGATTACGACGTGTTTTTTGTGATTGAACCAGGCATCCAGGCCGAATTCAACCTGATGAAGTTCATGCGCCTGGCCTTAGGCGTTTCCTACCGGTATTCACCGAATCTCAACCTTGAACAGCAAAGTTCCACATTTGTCAACCAGTTCAACGGAACCGTCGGACTGAAGTTCGGAAAATTCTAGACCTGGTTACCGGCTTATATGATCCGCGGTATGGCTGCTGATGCTGTCATAGAGGTTAAGCATGTCATTAAATGCTTCAAAGACGTTCAGGCAGTCAGGGGAATCGATCTGACCATCCGCCGGGGGCAGTTTGTCGCCCTCCTTGGTCCGAACGGCGCCGGGAAAACCACGCTGGTTGAAATGATCGAGGGCATCCAGAAGCCCGACAGCGGGGAGATCCTGATCACCGGGAAAACCTGGAAAGGCCACGAAGAGGAGCTTCGCATGCTGATCGGCTTATCGCTGCAGGAGACCCATTTTATCGACAAGCTCACGGTGTTCGAAACACTTCGGCTCTTTGCCAGTTTCTTTAAATTGGGAAAAGAACGGGTGGAGGAGGTGATCCCGCTCATCGGTCTGGAAGAAAAACGCAAAGCCTATGTGGTGAACCTATCCGGCGGTCAGCGGCAACGGCTGGCCCTGGGCATCGCCCTGCTGAACAACCCCGCGATCCTTCTTCTCGACGAACCCACCACGGGACTGGATCCCACCGCCCGGCGCGAGGTTTGGGATATCCTGCTGAAGCTGCGTGAACGAAAGGGCACGTCCATGATCCTGACCACCCATTACATGGAGGAGGCTGAACGGCTTTGTGATCACATCGTGATCATCGACCATGGGACCGTGTTGCGCCAGGGGAGCCTGGAACAACTGCTGGGCAGCGAGGAGTTCAACCTGCCCGGGGTTTCGCGGCCCGGGAGCCTCGACGAATTGTTCTTGATGCTGACCGGGAGGAACCTCGATGGGTAACCGTTTCACCAATCACCAGCTCTGGCAGCTGATCCTCGCTCACGTCCGCGATATCATCCGCGAACCGGGAGTGCTTTTCTGGGGCATCGTCTTCCCGATCCTGATGTCCCTGGGTCTTGGCATCGCCTTCACCAACAAGAAAGATGTCATTCACGACCTCGCGATCGTCGGCAGGCCATCCCCGGTCCTCGACAGCCTGTTACAGGAGCACGCCTCCACCGATGTCATTACGATGCTCAATCCGAAGATCGGGAACACCACATTCCGGTTTCACCGGATGGAATGGGACGAAGCCATGGTGCAGCTGAAACGGGGCCAGCTCAATGTCATCGTTACCGACAGTGCCGGACATATCCGGTACAATTTCGACCCGCTGAATCCCGACGGGCAGCTGACTTATATGAAGCTGTCGAACCTGGTCAAGAACCACGACCTGCTCAATCCTGACTCTCAGGAGAGTATAGTTCCGCTGACCATAAAGGGGACCCGGTATATCGACTTTCTCATTCCCGGCCTGATCGCCCTGGGGGTGATCACCTCCTGCATGTGGGGAATCAGCTATACCATTATCGAGCGACGGGCAAAAAAACTCCTGCGGCGCATGGTAGCCACTCCCATGAAGAAGTCCAATTTACTAATCGCCATGATGACCGTGCGGATCGGGATGAATTTCGTGGAATCGGGACTGCTCCTGCTGTTTGCCTGGATCGTCTTCGGGATCACGATCCAGGGCAGCATTCCGGCGTTGCTCGCCATCTTCATCTCAGGCAACATCGCCTTTACCGGCCTGGCGATCTTCATTTCATCGCACACGGCCAAGACTGAGATCGGGAACGGGCTGATCAATGCCATCACCATGCCGATGATGGTATTGTCGGGCATCTTTTTCAGCTACCATAACTTCCCGGCCTGGAGCCTCGGCTTTATCAAATCATTGCCCCTGACGCTCCTGGCCGACGGCATCCGGTCCATCTTCAACGAGGGTGCCGGTTGGGCGCAGATCTCCCTCCCTTCAGTCTTGCTCCTGGCCACAGGGATTGTATTTTTTGTGGCCGGGCTCCGGATCTTCAAATGGCACTGACCGGTTGTCGGACTGGTCTTATTTGGACAGTCCGATCACCCCGCAGGCAATGCGCGGCCCCGAGTTACCGGTGGGTTGCGTTTTCAGGTCGTCGGGATCCCTGTGAACGATGATGGAGAGTCCGATGACCGATTGATCACCCCGGAGGCTCAGCGTGGGATCGACCCGGTCGATCGAAGCATTCCCGTTGGCATCTGCTTCCAGGTTGCCCAGGTCGCCCTCGTGACGCATGTGATCCATGGGTCCGCCGTGCGCCATGTTTTCAGGGTTGTAATGTCCGCCTGCCGACGATGCATCCACCGCGCTGCAATCCCCGTATTCATGGATGTGAAAACCGTGTTTTGAATTCGGTTCCAGCCCCGACACCAGGGCGATCACCCGCACGCCGCCCTCCACTTCCATGAAGGTGACCTTGCCGGTGACATGGTTCCCTTCGGTGGGATAAAGCAGGCAGATGGCTTTCTTAACCGTGCCGATCGCATCGTATTTCGATGGCGGGTTGTGGCTGCCCGGCTGGGCGACCAGGACGGATCCTGAGAAGAAATACACCAGGATCAGCAGGGGGAAATATCCTTTTCTTTTCATATTAAGTCTGAATTAAAATACAAAGATAAGATTAAGAACGGAAACCGGTCACCGGATCGTATCCTCTTTGAAGAAAATGATCTTACCCCTATCGAACCGGACCAGGTTTCCCGTATAACTGCCCGGATCCGGTTCCCGGAGGATCAGGTCAAACCGGGGCATCAGTCTCATCATGCAGCTGTCGCCGTTAACGGCATTACGGCCTGCAGCGATCCGGATCTTCTTCTGTTTCATCTTATTAAAGAAATTATCTGAAGAGATGGAATCGGACAAATCGATCCTTTGCCTGTTCCGGACGGGAATGAAGAGATTCTCCTGCCGTTTCAGTCGTTCGGCTCCCAGCATGGCGATCCGGTTGCCCTGGCCGGCCCTGAGGATGAAATAACCGGAGGAGGGATCCTGTTCCGGTCTGGGAACGTCAGTCATGGTGACCAGGTACAGATATTTATAAGCTTTGTTCAGGCTGTCGTACAGGGATCCGGTCCGGGCAGCGTCGTTACCGGTCCGGGTC
>DAIRDK010000176.1:0-6048 GCA_036796175.1 Bacteroidales bacterium
CGGGTAACGAATTCGTATCGATTGCGTAGCCATGTTTTTGTGAGGTGATGAAACAGCGGTGGGTGCTGTTCATTTGTACCGGCTGGTTATGGCTTCGGTGTCCGTATTTTAATTTATAGGTATCAGCGCCTGCAGCCAGGGCCATCATTTGCGATCCCAGGCAGATTCCGAACACCGGTTTGTCGCCGTCCAGCAGCGAAGCGGTATGTTCGATCGTCTCAGTGCACATCTTCGGGTCTCCCGGTCCGTTGGACAGCACGATCCCGTCAAAACCGGAGCTGCTGAGCGGATGGTCCCATGGGACAACCGTTACGGTGCAATCCCGCCGGAGCAGGCATCGGATAATGTTGTTTTTTGTCCCGCAATCGGCCAGCAGGATCCGGTATTTTCCGTCCCCGAAAATCCTGGGCACGCGAGTAGAGACCCTCGCCACCAGGTTTTCCCGGTTCGGATCATTAAATCCCGGATCGCCATCGACAATGATCTTACCCAGCATGGCACCGTTTTCCCGGATCAGTTTGGTGAGCATCCGGGTATCCACCCCGAATATCCCCGGGACATCCAGTTCAGACATCCATTGGGACAGGCTTTTTTCAGCATTCCAGTGACTGTACCGGAACGAATAATCGGAGATGACGAGTCCGGTCACCTGGAGGCGGTCCGATTCAAAATTCGTTGCAAGGCCATGTTCCCTGGTTGTATACGGAACTCCGTAGTTTCCGATCAAGGGGTAGGTTGCCACTAATATCTGCCCCTGGTAGGAAGGGTCGGAAAGGCTCTCGGGGTATCCTGTCATAGCCGTGCTGAACACGACTTCTCCCGCAGCCGACCTGGGGGCTCCGAAGGAATAACCCTGCAGCGTCGTTCCATCCTCCAGGACCAGGGCCGCAGATATCAGGGTTCTTTCCGTCATCGGGTGAATGAGTGGAATAATTAAATTTTTCTGTGTCCGGTTCAAAGATATATTAATTTTTCGCCATGTGAATGGATAATTTCCGTAAACTTGTACACAGAATTTCATCGAACCATGAGAAAGACGTTTACGCTGCTGCTTGTCTTACTGTCCTTTCTGGCATCTGCCCACAACAAGGATCACCGCAACAGGAATCCCAGGTACATCGTCGATACGATCCCTATGATCTTCGACCTGATCCAGGAGGTTGACACCGGTCACTTCATGCCTGTCATCAGGCACCTCAGTTCCTATACCACCCGGTACTGCACTTCGCCGGAGGCGTTTGAAGCCCAGGACTGGCTGAAGGAACAGTTGGAGGGATACGGATTGAACGTTACGCTGCAAAACTTTCCCTTCTGGGGTGGGAACAGCAGTGACAACGTGATCGCCACACTGCCCGGGAAGGTGACCCCCGAGGAGTATGTGCTGGTCGGCTCGCACTATGATTCCTATTCTTTCTCCGGTGCCGCACCTGGAGCCGACGACAACGCATCAGGCACCAGCGGGGTACTGGAGGCGGCCAGGATCCTGAGCAATTACTCGTTTGAGCGGTCGATCGTTTTTTGTACGTTCTCTGCAGAAGAAATGGGGCTCATCGGCAGCGATTATTACGCCTCCCATGCTGCCACCAATGGCATGGACATCCTGGGGTATTTCAATTTTGACATGATCGGTTACCGCAACCCCGGCGATGAAATCCATACGGACATGATCGCACCACCTTCCGCACTGGAACTGGTTAACTTCTATAAGGATGTTGCCGGCATCTACCTTCCCGATTTTGAAGTGGCGGAATCAGAGCCCATCGGCGGCGACAGCGACCATACTTCGTTTAATAACAACGGATACATGGGCATTTTCCCGTTCGAGGACACGCCCAATTATAGTCCCTACATCCACACTTCACAGGATCTCATCGGACCCAGCGTGAATAGTACTGAAATGGCCCGGACGTTCATCCAGGCAACCCTTGCATGCCTGGCGACACTGGCTATCCCTTACGACAGCACGGTCGGCATACAACCCAGGCCTGAGCGGATCAGTGAAATCCGGGTATTCCCCAATCCGGCTCACGACATGATCTACATCAGCAATGTCAAGGGGAAAACCATGGATGTCAAGATCAACGGAATTTCTGGCCAGACTCTGAAAGAAGTGAAGGTCAAAGGCCAGGGAACGCTGGATATATCAAGGCTTTCTCAGGGCATCTACTTCATCAGGTGCACAGGGACAGACCTCAATGAAACCGTGAAACTGATCAAGCGCTGACCTTAGGTTCGAAGGGATCAGGGGGCCAGTCTCCGGATCAACCAGTTCTTTCCTTTCCTGATATAGGCGATCCGGTCATGAAACCGGTGTTCACGTCCCTGCCAGAATTCAATTTCATCCGGAACGATGCGATATCCACCCCAGTTGGACGGGCATTTGACATCGTCGGGGCCGGCCATCTCACGAACGAACTGTTCCCTGGCCGACTCCAGGAACTCCCGTCCGGGGATCACCCGGCTCTGGGGTGAGATGACCGCGCTGATGCGGCTTTGAACAGGACGTGATGCAAAGTAGGCTTCGGATTCCTTCCTCGATACCTTGTGCACTTTTCCTGTGATCCGGATCTGCCGGTCCAGCTCCTTCCAGTGAATAACCGCCGCAACATACGGATTTACTGCAATCTCCCTGCCTTTGCGGCTGTCGTAATTGGTGTAGAAAATAAATCCACGGTAATCCACCTCCCTCAGCAATACGATCCGGGCTGAAGGCTTTCCGTCAGGAGTGGCTGTGGCAACGCACATGGCATTGACATCCCCAAGAGTAACCGCCCGTTCAGCATCCCTGAACCATTTCATGAACAGGGTAAAGGGATCCTGCTCGATCCCGCTTTCCGATACTATGATTTGTTCCCTGGTCAATCTGTGATTATTGAGAGGTTCAGGCCGGTATTCCAAAATTAATGTATTTTTAAACACTCAAACTGACATGTGTATGTCTAACAAGGTCCTGAAAACCGAACTGGAGGCTTTTATTGCAGGTACTGAAAAAGTCAAGGAGTATTCCAATGGAGAGGTGACCGTTTACTGGCGCTCCGATCTCTGCATACACTCGGCAAACTGCCTGATCGAATTGCCGGAAGTATTTGACAGCGGACGAAAACCGTGGATCGACATCCATGGTGCTGCGACACGCGAGATAATCCATACCGTCAATACCTGCCCCTCACGCGCATTGGTGTACGGGCTGAATCAGAAAGGCACGCGCCAGGCGGCAAAGAAGAAAAAAAAGGGACCTCCCCAGGCCCGCATTGAACTGCTGAAGAACGGGCCTGCCCTGATCAGGGGCAATTTTGTGATCCGGGATGCAAATAAAAAGAGAATCAAGGTACAAAGTGACGTGGTGGCGATCTGCCGTTGCGGCGGCACCAAAAAACCGCCGTTCTGTGACGGAAGTCATAAAAAGCTCGGATTTATCGGATGAGGTCCTCAGACAATCCATTCAATAGTTAACATTTAACCAAACCATTCCCTATGAACATCGGAATTTTGAAGGAGGCGGCACCCGAACGGCGTGTCTGCCTGTTACCTGAAACGGTCGCCGCCCTGGTGAAAATGGGTGCCGGCGTCATCGTGGAGAAAGACGCAGGCGGAGGTGCGTTTGCCTCAGACAGCGACTACGTATCTGCCGGGGCACAACCCGGCACCAAGGAACAGGTCATTGCTGATTCTTCTCTCCTGCTCAAAGTCAATCCCCCGACCGGGGCTGAACTCGGGCTGATGAGGGATGGACAGGTCCTGATCGCAGTCCTCAATCCTTATTTTAACGCTGAGATCGTGAAGAGCCTCGCCTCGAAAGGCATCACCAGCTTCAGTATGGATGTGATCCCTCGAACTACCAGGGCACAGGCGATGGATATCCTCTCATCCATGGCTACGGTTGCCGGTTATAAAGCGGTTTTGACTGCAGCGAACACACTGCCTAAATTCTTCCCGATGTTCATGACGGCCGCCGGCACGATCACTCCTGCCAAGGTGCTGATCCTGGGTGCAGGTGTTGCCGGGCTCCAGGCGATCGCCACATCACGAAAACTTGGAGCAGTTGTCGAGGCATTCGATGTCAGGTCGGCCGTAAAAGAGGAAGTCGTCGGACTGGGCGCCAAATTCGTCGAGGTGGAGGGCGCAATCGATGACAAAGCCGCAGGCGGTTATGCTGTTGAGCAGACGGACGAGTTTAAACGCAAGCAAGAGGCCGCTATCCATGACCATGCGGTGAAATCCGACGTGGTCATCTGCACGGCGCAGATCCCCGGGAAACGGGCTCCCCTGCTCCTGAAGAAGGAGACTGTTGAAGCCATGAAGCCCGGGTCGGTTATTATCGACCTGGCCGCATCAACAGGAGGGAACTGCGAACTGACCCGGAATGATGAAACCGTGACCCATCATGGGATCCGGATCATCGGGAACTCCTCGTTCCCGGTCGATATGCCTTCCGATTCCAGCAAAATGTACGGAAAAAACGTCTTCAACTTCCTGAAGCTGATCGTGACCGCAAAAGGCGATCTGAATCTGAACTGGGAGGACGACCTGGTGAAAGGCACCTGTGTGACCCACAACCGGGAGATCGTCCATGAACGGATCAAATCAGTCATTAACGCATAAACACTGGCATTATGAACGATATTCTCCAATTCATTTATGACAACAGGGAGGCCATTTTCATTATCCTCCTGTCGATCTTTCTCGGGATCGAAGTGATCTCGCATGTTCCTTCGGTCCTTCATACGCCGTTGATGTCGGGCGCCAATGCAATCCACGGTGTCGTGATCATCGGGGCGATCATCGTAATGGGACACGCCAGCAACACGGTCTCCATGATCTTGGGATTCCTGGCCGTAGTTCTCGGGACGCTTAATGTGGTAGGCGGTTTTGTGGTCACCGACCGGATGCTTGAAATGTTCAGGAAAAAGAAAACCAAAAAATAACCGCTATGGAACTCTACACACCCTTTATAAGTATCCTTGAGATATCTTACATCCTGGCCTCAGCGCTGTTCATCCTTGGCCTGAAGAAACTGAGTCATCCCGATACAGCCCGGAACGGGAACCTGTGGGCTGCTGCCGGCATGACGCTGGCCATTCTCTGTACGATCCTCTTCCACAAGAAAGAAGGAGAGCCAATCGGGAACATTCCCTGGATCCTGGCCGCGCTCGTGATCGGTTCCGTGATCGGCTGGGTGGCAGCCAAAAAGGTAAAGATGACCGCCATGCCCCAGATGGTCTCCATGTTCAACGGCATGGGTGGCGCCTGTGCCGCGTTGATCTCCATGATGGAATTCCCGCATATTCCCGAGGCCCTCATCCTGAAGCACGGCATGCTGAACGGTGAAGCGCTCACCATCATGCTCGGGATGATGATCGGCTCGGTTTCCTTCTCCGGAAGTATGATCGCATTTGGAAAGCTGGATGAAAAGATCGGCGACATCAAGACAAAAACGCTGAGGTATTTCAACCTCCTGTTCCTGCTCCTGCTCCTGGTCATGCTGGTGTATATCCTGGTTCAGCCCGGCCGGCCTTCGATGATGTGGATTTACGGGTTTGCAGTACTGGCGCTTATTTACGGCGTGACTTTCGTCATGCCGATCGGCGGGGCCGACATGCCGGTCGTGATCTCCCTGCTGAACTCATTCACGGGGGTAGCGGCTGCCTGCGGCGGTTTTCTATACAACAACCAGGCGATGCTGACGGGCGGGATCCTGGTCGGGTCATCCGGGACGATCCTGACCATTTTAATGTGCAAGGCCATGAACAGGTCGCTGCTGAACGTGATCATCGGTGCCTTTGGCGGATCCTCTCTGCTGCCGCGTCAGGCGGAGACAAGACCGTGAAAGAGATCACCCTCAGCGATGCCTCCGTGCTGCTGAGCTACTCCCAGAAAGTGCTCGTGGTGCCCGGTTACGGACTGGCCGTAGCGCAGGCACAGCACCTCTGCCATGAACTGGATGTATTGCTGGGGACCAAGGGTGTTGAAGTGAAATACGGGATTCACCCGGTGGCAGGGCGAATGCCGGGGCATATGAACGTACTGCTTGCGGAGGCCGAAGATTGG
>DAIRDK010000177.1:0-6016 GCA_036796175.1 Bacteroidales bacterium
TGGTGCAACCCGTCGGAATAGCGGCGGCCTTCTAGGATACGGCCTGTCTGTTCATCTACGATTTTAACCTTGTTGTCCATCACCACGTACTCGATGTCCTTTTCAAACAGGGCGTAGGCCTTGAGCAGCTGGTTCACCGTGTGGACGCGTTCCGATTTTACCGAGTAATCGCGCATCAGTTCGTTCTTGCGGTCCATTTTTGCAGCTTCGGAGAGGTTCTGACGCTCCAGCTCGGCGATCTCGGCGCCCATGTCGGGGAGTATGTAAAACGACGGATCTTCGTACGATTCTGTAAGCAGGTCGATGCCTTTGTCCGTCAGTTCAATTGTATTGTTTTTCTCATCGATGACAAAGAAGAGCTCGTCGTCGATGATATGCATGTTCTTGGACTGTTCCGCCATGTAGAAGTTCTCGGTCTTCTGCATGAGGGCCCGCATGCCCTGTTCGCTGAGGAATTTGATCAGCGCCTTGTTTTTCGGCAGCCCGCGATGACAGCGGAGAAGCAGTTCCCCGGCCCGTTTCGTCTTTTCATCGTCAGTAGGCTCGTCGGTCAGCTTTTTAGCTTCCGCAAGCAGGGAGGTAACCAGGTTTCGCTGGGCGTTGTATAGCTTCGTTACATTGGGCTTGAGCTCCTCGAACAGCTGGTTCTCTCCTTTGGGCGTGGGACCGGAGATGATGAGCGGGGTCCGGGCATCGTCGATCAGCACGCTGTCGACTTCGTCTACGATGGCATAGTTATGCGGCCGCTGGACCAGTTCAGAGGGCTCACCGGTCATGTTATCCCGGAGGTAATCAAAACCGAATTCGTTGTTGGTGCCGAACGTGATGTCGGCCAGGTAGGCATTGCGCCTGGCCTGGGAATTGGGCTCGTGCCGGTCGATGCAATCGACTTTCAGCCCGTGGAACTCATACAGCGGTCCCATCCATTCCGAGTCGCGTTTAGCCAGGTAGTCGTTCACCGTGACAATGTGAACGCCTTTCCCGGGCAGGGCATTAAGGTATACCGGCAGTGTGGCGACCAGCGTTTTCCCTTCACCGGTAGCCATTTCGGCGATCTTCCCTTCATGGAGCACCGTTCCGCCGATCAGCTGGCAGTCATAATGGATCATATCCCATCGGATCATGTTCCCGCCGGCGATCCAGTTGCTCATGTACCGGGCTTTGTCCCCCGTGATCTCAACATTGGCTTTCTTCGCGGCCAGATCACGGTCGAACTGCGTGGCTGTCACTTCGATGTATTCGTTCTCCACAAAACGGCGGGCCGTGTCTTTCACCACGGCAAAGGCGGCCGGAAGGATCTCCATCAGCACTTCCTGAGAGAGATCGTACGATTCCTTCTCCAGCTTGTCGAGCACTTTGTACAGTTCTTCCTTCTCCTCGATATCCGTTTCTTCGGCATTGATCTTCTCCCGCAGGGCTGAGATTTCCGCTTCTTTCGGGGCAATGTATTCGCTGATCCGCTTCCGGAATTCTGCTGTCTTTTCCCTCAGCTGGTCATTCGACAACTTACTGATCTCTTCCCATTCCTGCAGAGCCCTGTCAACCAACGGCTGCAGTTCCCTGATATCCCGGTCCGATTTGCTGCCGAGCAGCTTTTTAAACATTGATAACATGGGTCATTCGTTTAATTCGATTTAGTGGGCGGCGACCTCCTCCAGCATCTTCTCCAGTCCCTCGGAAGGGGCCGGGGCCGGGAACTTCCTGTACAGGTTTCCCTGCCGGTCAATCAATACAAACAGCGGGTAGCTCCTGACATCATAATTCTTCAGCAATTCCCACTGGTCGCCCACATGTAAAAACTTCCAGGTATAATTCGGTTTTTTATCAATAAAGAATTTCATCATCACAAAATCGCGGTCGGCCGATATATTGACAAAGTCGACACGGCCTTTGTACTTGGGGTAGATGGAAGCCATCATCTCCATTTCGCTGAGGCAGCCCTGGCAATAGGTGGTCCAGAAACACAGCAGGACCGGCTTGCCTTTCATGGCCGACAGGCTGACCATTTTCTTATCCCGGTCGGCCAGGGTGAAGCCCGGTGCTGCGGTTCCCGGCCGCAACCGGTTCAGGCGCAGGACCATGTCCCTGGCCACAAGCCGGTTCTCTTCGGTCTTGCAGGCCGTTTCCGCATCTTTCACAACCGCAATGATCCGATCCTGCAATGCCGCGTTGGAATAAAACAATTCCATCAGTCCTTTCAATAACACCAGTTCACGCAAGGGTTCGTTCTTCAGCAGCGTGTCGGCTTCCGCCGCCTTGACCAGGCTACGGAACGGTTCGGGTCGGTTCAGGATGGGCACCGGGTCTATCTTTCGCAGGATGTTCGACGTGGCGCTCATATATTTTGCGAAAAAGCTGTTGAAGAAATTCATGTACTCCGTATTCTGGTAAAGGATCGGCTTGTCGATGAAATATTTCTTCGCCAGCTGGTATTGGTTCAGCGCCTTGGAAAGCTGCTCGAGGCCTGCTGTTTTGTAAATCATGTAATACTGGTAGTAGGGGATGTCAACATTCCTGAACATGATGTTGATGGAGAACCTGAAGGTATCGACCAGCGATTTGTTCCGTTCGAGGTAAAGCTGGTTAAAATGGTCCAGCAGGAACTGGTCGTACTTGGCGTTATAGTTCTGGATCCAGATATTCAGTTCGTTCATTCCCGGGTTGACCAGGTTGGCCTGGAGGGTTTGGGACATGATGAACGGGTTGATATCTCGTCCTTCGTTATAATCCATCGGTTCCACCTTAAGCCGGTAACTCTTTCCCGGTTCCGCATAGAATTCCGTCCGGTGGAAATCGATCTCCAGTGCGATGGACCGGGTTTCGCCAACATCTGCCGAGATTGAGAAATCTCCTGCCGAATCGACGATCGCAGTGGCGATCTGTTCTTCGTAGAAGGTGAGCAGGTCGCGGTACACGAACATCCGGATGGTCTTTCCTTCGGCTCCCGGCGCATTGCCGGTAACCAGGGTGGTCTGTCCTGTGGCGGATGCTGCCACTGCGAAAATGAAAGCGAGCAGGCCTATGGTTCTTTTCATATCTTTTATAGAGTCACTGTTGAGGGCAGAAAACTACGGATATCCCCGCCGTGCCTGTGAATTTCCCTGACGATGGAGGAACTCAGCGCCGTATATTCCGGATCGCACAGCAGGAACACCGTTTCCACGCCCGGTTCCAGGTCCCGGTTCATCTGGCCGATGCCGCGCTCGAATTCGAAATCGGCCGCAGTACGGAGCCCACGCAGGATGTACCGGGCCCCTGCAGCCTTGCAGAAGTGAACGGTCAGCCCGGTGTACGACCGGATCTCGATCCCCGGCTCTCCGCGGAAGGTCTGTTCCAGCCACTTCATCCGCTGATCGAGCGGGAAATACCCCTCTTTCCCGGAGTTCTCCCCGACCGCAACGATGATCTTGTCGAAAAGCGGCACCGCCCGCCTCACAACCGATTCATGACCACGTGTTACAGGGTCGAACGAACCGGGAAAAACGGCAATGTTCTGCATCTTCTGGAAATTAGCCAAACAAAGATATAAAAAGGCGGCGATTTAGCCTATTCGAACGTAAAGGAGACTTGCAGGATCCTCGACTTGAGCTGTTCGATCCCGTCGGTGTAAATGTTATGCTCACGGGTGAGGATATCGTTCAGCCCGTACATCATCTTGATCTCCATGCCGAATTTGAACCATTCGTTGTACAGGTCAAATCCTACTCCGGCCTCCAGATACAGGTCATTCTGCTCGAATTTCACGATCTTCTGCCCCAGATTGCGTTTCTCTCTTTTCTTCGCCTGCGATGCCAGGTCGAGTGTATATTGCACGCCTCCCATCAGGTAGGGCCTGAAATTATGGGCGCGCACCGATTTGTACTTGACTTCGAGAGGGAAATTGATGTAGGTCGAGGGGACTCGCTTGGTGATGGGAATCAGGGTCGTATCGCCGTCACGGTAGGATTCGACTGTGTAAAGCAGATCCCGGTCGCCGAACGCAAGCGAAGGAATGAACCGGAGGTTGAAATGTTTTCCCATCCGCATGTCACCAACGATGCTGATGACGAAACCTGGCGTTGGGTTGAATTCGATATTCAGCACCCGGGCCGAATCCGGCATCGGGAGGATGTCCGGAATATACGTCGTATCCCAGACCCTGGTGCTGAGGTCGTCAATGGGACGGAGCGTAAGCATGGTCAGGTTTGCCCCGAGCACGAATCCAAAATGGAATTTCTCATTATCGTAAGTAAGCATGTTGGGGACCCTTGTCTGGCCAGTCACGCATGCAGGCAAAAGAGACAAGAGGACCAGGAGGGCGGGTATGGTGGGTATCCGTTTCAAATCGGCGGAAAGTCAGTTTATATTAAAGTAACGGCCTGAGCCGGGTTTTATTTTGAACGGGATCGCGCAAAAATACTCATTTTTCGGCGGTATACACGGATGCGATCCCCATGGTAAGCGGGACCTGCTTCACCGATTTCAGCCCGCATCCTTCCAGGATCCGCAGAAAATCCTTTCCGGAAGGAAAGGCCGCCACCGATTCCGGGAGATAAGTATAGGCATCCCGGTTCCCGGAGATCAGCCTGCCTACAAACGGGATGATGAACCTGGAATAAAAAGTATAGAGCTGTCGGAACGGGAAGGCACGGGGATGCGAGAACTCGAGGACCAGGAGGATACCGCCCGGTTTCATCACCCGGTTCATCTCCGATAAGCCCTTCACCAGGTCTTCGAAGTTCCTCACTCCGAAAGCAACGGTCACGGCATCGAAGGTTCCGTCGGGATAAGGGATCTTCTCCGCAGGTGCTTCTTCAAATGAGATCAGGTTCTGCAAGCCCCGGAGGTAAACCTTGTCTTTCCCGATATCCATCATGGAAGCGGCGATGTCGATCCCACAGATCTCAGCCGGTCCCAGCCCGGCCACGGCAATTGCCAGGTCGCCCGTGCCCGTTGCGACATCCAGCACCCTGAGATCCTTCGTATCCCCGTGAAAATGGTTCCGGATTTCCCTCACGACCCGTTTCCTCCAGTTGCGGTCCACCCCGAACGATAAAAAGTGGTTCAGGAAGTCGTACTGACCTGAGATGTTGTTGAACATGTCGCGGATGCGGTTCGAGTCGGGGTTCATGGTCGTGTACCGTCTGATAAAAATAAAAAGTCCGTCAATGCGGACTTTTTATTTTGTGATATCCTGATCAGGCTCCGAGCATCAGCCTCTTAAAGCCGGTGACCGTAAGGTCCTTGTCGGCTTCGCCGAGGTACTGTTTTACCGTCTTCTTGGTGTCACGTATGAACTCCTGGTTCAGCAGAGTGCTCTCCTTATAGAAGCGGTTCAGTTTCCCCTGAGCTATTTTTTCAAGCATCTCCTCGGGCTTGCCTTCCTGGCGGGCCTGTTCCTTGCCGATCTCGATCTCGCGTTCAATGGTTTTCTGATCGACATCCTGCACGTCGACGGCAACGGGGTTCATGGCCGCCACCTGCATGGCGATTTCACGTCCAACCTCATCAATACCCGGCACACCGGCCTTGTTGACACCGATCACGGTGGCCAGGCGGTTGCCATGGTGGTTGTAAGCGAAAGTCTGAGGGGCTTCGATCACCTCATAGTGTGCAATCTGGATCTTTTCGCCGGTCTTCCCAAGCATTTCATTTACTTTCTGTTCAATCGTGACGGGACCCATCCTGAGGCCCATCACGCCGGCGACATCCCGGGCGCGGGCTGCAATGCCGGCATCCAGCACATCCTTGGCGAACTGGATGAACTCTTCATTTTTCCCCACGAAGTCGGTTTCACAGTTCACCATCACCACGGCAGCGTAAGTCTGATCAGGCGTGGTGCCGGAAACGACGTATCCCTGGTTGGCGTCACGGTCGGCGCGCTTGGCGGCCACTTTCTGCCCTTTTTTCCGCAGAATGTCGATCGCTTTTTCCACATCGCCTTCCGCTTCCTGGAGCGCCACTTTGCAATCCATCATTCCGGCGCCCGTCATCTGCCTTAATTTGTTCACTTCGGCAGCAGTAATATTAGCCATAT
>DAIRDK010000178.1:0-5981 GCA_036796175.1 Bacteroidales bacterium
GCGGATTCGTCCTGACCAACCTGGCACCGGTAGCGTACAAACTGTTCTCGCTGGCCGACAAGACAGGCGATATGCTGTATAACATCGCGGGAGAACAGATCGCATTCGCCGATACACTGGTTATGCCATGGTATGAACGGCCTTCGGTTACGGATACGGCGATGGCCGATTCCACTGCGCAGGATTCCACCCGGATCGATTCGGTGACGGCACGCCATGAAAGCCATTCGGTTCAGTTGAGGCTGTTCGAGCCCAAGGACTCGACCCAGTCCTTGGACAAATCCAACCTTCTCCGCGACCGGATGGCTGTACTGGTATTCCGTTACCCTGCGGTGAATCTCCGGATCGTTCCGCTCAATGCCGATTCAACCGCTCCCTGGTATCTCGCGGAATGGGGAAAAGCAGGAGATACCCTGACCCTATGGCTTAACGGGACGTTGCCCGATACGTTGCATCTCAAGGTTTCTGCCGACAAAATGAAAAACGACACTATCGACATGCCGGTCAAATACAGGGAACCTGAGAAAAAAGCCAGGAAAGCGGAAGAAGAGAAGCCAAAACCCCTGGACATCACATTCAACAGCCGGGGTGGCGTCATCAACCAGTTCAAGACCTCCCTGATCCTGACCACATCGTACCCGCTGGTCCGGATGGATTTTTCAAGCGTCAGGCTGATCGCAGGGAAAGATACCTTAACACCCGAAATGGAGATCATGGACTCCATTCACAGGAATATCCTTATCCGCCACAAATGGACCGAAGGCGGCAGCTATCAGCTGATCATCCCGGCGGGAACATTCCAATCATTCAACGGATTGGTCAATGATACGGTCCGTACAAGGTTTAAAGCGGCGGAATCAAGGGCTTTCGGAAACCTGAAGATCAATCTTGAGATCCCTGAAGGCATACCGCAGGTGGTGGTCCAGCTTCTGAACGATAATGATAAGGTGCTGGAGGAACAGGTGATAAATAAAACAGGGAGGATGAGTTTTGACTATCTCCTCCCTGCCAAATATAAATTAAAGGTTGTCCTGGACAGGAATATGAACCGTCGTTGGGATACAGGTGATTATTTCCATAACATCCAGCCGGAAACAGTGATCTGTTTCCCGCGTACCCTTGATATCCGGGCGAATTGGGATGTGGAAGAAACCTGGAGCCTGTGATCAGCGATCAGTGACCAACGGTGCAACGGTCCAGACATTCGATGATCTCCGTAAGCCGGTTGTGCTTCAGCGAATAGAAGATCATCTTGCCTTCGCGTTTCGATTCGAGCAGCCCTTTATTCTTCAGGATGTTGAGATGATGTGAAGCGGAAGCCTGTTCAATTCCCAATCGCTCATAAATCTCAGTCACGCTGAGTCGTTTGTTGACGGTCAACAGATCAACAACCGCGATTCTCATGGGATGGGCCATCGCTCTAAGCATGCTGGCAGCAATTTCCAGTTTCTCAAGTTGCAATTGTTTCTTTTTCATGATGACAGGATAAATTTAGTTGGTTTTGCTGCAAAGATAACAAAAAAACATAATATTCAGATAACTATATAAATATATTTTCAACAATCATGTGAGAACAGGGAAGTGAACTGAAAAGCCGATCCGTCAAAGAGTCCCCGGTCGCTCAGTTTCAATTCGGGAATGACCAGCAGGGCCATAAAAGAGAGGGTCATATAAGGAGCACTGAGTCGGGATCCCATGTGTTTTGCATGGCGGTCCATGATCCTGTAGCGGGAAGCAATCCCATACCCGTCACTGCCCGACATGATTCCCGCGAACGGCAACGGAAGGACCTCTTCCATGCGGCCATCCACGGCCGATATTCCTCCTTTTGAAGCAATGACCAGGTTGATCGCGCGAACCAGGGAATCATCATCGGCTCCGACAGCGACTATATTGTGACTGTCATGAGCCACGGTGGAGGCGATGGCTCCTTGTTTCAGTCCGAAACCTGTGATAAAACTCACAGCGGGAAGTGATGGCTGATACCGGTTTAGAACTACCAGTTTGAGGATGTCGCGTTCGGGATCGCCGGCCACGTTCCCGTCGATGACCAGGGGGCTAACCACTTCAGATCCTGTGACCAGCTGGCCGTCAAAGGCCCGGATCACGCGGATATCCAAGTTCCCGGCAGGAACCGCCAGTTCCGGGGGCGCGACCGGGCGTGCGTCAAACCGGTTGACCGGTTCCGTTTCCAGGGATCCGATCAGGCTCCTGCCTTCCGTTGCCACGAGAATCCCGTTGACCCATACGGATCGGATGTTGAACGTCTCCAGCCCGTCGACGATGACGAGGTCGGCGGGATCACCCGGCTGAAGAAGCCCTGCATCCAGGTTGTAATGCCTGACCGGATTCAGGGTACAGCAGCGCAGCACGACGATCGGATCAAAACCCTTGCCAATCGCCCGTTGGACCAGCCGGTTAATATGCCCAGCCTCCAAATCGTCCGGGTGCTTGTCATCAGAACAGAACATCACTTGATCCGGACAGGATCTGATCAGCGGCGCAAGGGCTTCGAAATTTTTTGCCGCACTGCCTTCACGGATCAGGATCTTCATTCCCTTGGATGCCTTCTCCTCCGCTTCTTCGGTTGAAACGCATTCATGGTCGGTGGTTATTCCGGCTGCGATATATTTTGACAAGGATTCCCCTCTGAGCCCGGGAGCGTGTCCGTCAACCGGTTTGCCCAGCGTACGCGCCACCTCCAGTTTCTTCATGACCTCCGGGTCATCGTTCAGGACGCCCGGGAAATTCATCATTTCGGTGAGATAGTTGATGTTCGGCATGGAGAGCAGTTCTTCCACCTCATCCGGGCCGAGTGAGGCCCCTGACGACTCAAACGCCGTTGCGGGCACACAGGAAGGCGCCCCGAAATAGAATTTGAATGGGACACGGCTCCCGTTCCGGATCATAAACCGCACTCCTTCTGTTCCGAGTACATTGGCTATCTCATGGGGGTCCGATACCGTCGCAGTGGTTCCATGCACCACCGCCAACCTGGCAAATTCGGAAGGGATCAGCATGGAACTCTCAATGTGAATATGGGCGTCGATCAGCCCCGGAACGATATAGTGGTGTTCGTTCACGGGCTGTTCAATGACGGTCGTGATCCGCCCGCCCTCAATGGTCAGTGTGCCGGGAAATAGGCGGCCTGCAACGACGTCGACAATATTACCGGAGATGGTCATGGGATAGATGTTGTTTTGCCTGCCAGCTGCCCGCATGCCGCCGCAATATCCTTGCCCCGGCTCTTCCGGATATTGACGACCAGGTTCCTTCGGGCCAGGAGTTCAGCGAATGCCCGTGTCCTTGGTCCGCCGGCAGGCTGATACCCGCTGCCCTCCACGGGATTGTACTCGATCAGGTTGATCTTCACAGGAAAGCTCTTGCAGAATGCGGCCAGGGCCCTGGCATCTGCTTCCGTATCGTTGAACTCCCTGAGCAGGACATACTCGATCGTGAACCTTTTCCCTGTGGTTTTGTTGTAGTATTTCAGTGCAGAGGCCACCTCTTCGAGGGGAAAGCGGCGGTTGACTGGAACGATCCGGTTCCTTTTTTCGTTGGTGGCGGCATGCAGCGACAGGGCAAAATGCGTTTTGATCCCGTCATCGGCCATCTTCCTGATCATGTTCGGAATCCCGACACTCGACAAGGTGATCCGCTGAGGGGATACCCCCTGCCCTTCAGGTGCGGTAATACGCTCCACAGAAGCCGTCACTTCGGTATAATTCATCAGCGGCTCACCCATCCCCATGTACACGATATTGGCGAGGGGGACTCCGAATTTCCCGACGGATAATTCATTCAGAAGCATGAACTGGTCGAAGATCTCCCCGCGTGACAGGTTACGCAAAAAACCTAGTTTCCCGGTCGCGCAGAATTCGCATCCCAGTGCGCATCCGACCTGGGAAGAGATGCATGCGGTGGTCCTGCCGTTTGCGGGGATCACAACCCCTTCCACCCGCAAGCCGTCGTGCAGGCTGAACAAGGATTTTATCGTCCCGTCGCTGCTTTCCAAGCCTGTTTCGAGGCGGGCTGCAGGAAACGAGAAGTGAGCGGAAAGCTGCGCGCGAATGGATGCCGGGAGGCTGGTCATCTCGTTGAATGAACGGACTCCTTTCTTCCAGAGCCAGTCGAACACCTGCCCCGACCGGAACGGTTTTTCCCCGATCCCCTGGATGAACCCGGCAATGTCCTGTAAAGACTGCCTGCGGATATCCGGTTTCAGATCACCACTCA
This sequence comes from Bacteroidales bacterium, assembly GCA_036796175.1. Lineage (GTDB taxonomy): Bacteria > Bacteroidota > Bacteroidia > Bacteroidales > FEN-979 > DAIRDK01. The sequence goes on from DAIRDK010000178.1 coordinate 4,237, forward strand.
TCCTTTTGGATAACCGTAGGTTTCATCCCGGCCTTCAGGGAGGTGATCAGCCGCTGCATCGTGGTATCCACCTGGTAGAGGTAAGCATCCCATTGGGGATTGTAAGCCGGATCCGACTTGTTCAGCCATTTTTCCAACGGGTAGCGGGAAGCGGCTTTCAACAGAAAATCCGTGAGCGTGTACCGGTATTTATTCTCCTTGAACTCGATCCGGATGTCGTACTGCACCTGGCCTCCGTCCATGCGGTTCCCGGCTTCATCAAAATAACAGAGCTTCATCCGCCCGGTTCCTTCCACTTTCCCGTTGACCCGGTCCTGGATGGTGAACACGGAAGTTGGATTGGGGTAATAGGCACGGAACCACTCCACCGCCTTATCGTACAGGTAACCGGGATTCCCTGGTTCATTGACAACTTCCCGGTACATGATCAGGTTGGAGGTGAGATCGACCGGGACGATTGTCGCGGGAGCGTCCTGTGACCGGGCGGGAAAGGTTCCGGCGGTCATGGTGACAATGAGGTAGGCAAAGAGAACTATTCGTTTCATATGCATGCAGAGATGGTCCTACAAAAATAACAAAAAACCCCGGAACATGCCGGGGTTTGAATTACAGGACCGACGTACGTTTAGTACATGTCGCCCATGCCGCCCATACCGGGATTCATCGGGGGATATCCGGCGGCTGGTTTTTCTTCCTTGTGGTTCACGAGAACGCATTCGGTTGTCAGGAGCATGCCTGCAATGGAGGCTGCGTTTTCAAGAGCGACCCTGGATACTTTGGTCGGATCGATGACACCCGATTTGAACAGGTTTTCGAATTTCTCGGTGCGTGCATTGTAGCCATAATCGTCTTTGCCTTCCTTGACTTTCTGCACGATGACCGAACCTTCAAGTCCAGCATTTTCAACGATCTGGCGAAGAGGTTCTTCGAGCGCGCGTTTTACGATGCCGATACCGGTTGACTCGTCTTCGTTATCTCCCTTCAGTTTTTCAACCAGTTTGATGGCACGCAGGTAGCCGACGCCGCCTCCGGGGATGATCCCTTCTTCGATGGCTGCCCGGGTGGCATGCAGCGCATCCTCAAAGCGGTCTTTCTTTTCTTTCATCTCCACTTCGCTGGCCGCACCAACATAGATAACAGCCACTCCGCCGGCCAGCTTGGCCAGTCGTTCCTGGAGTTTTTCCTTATCGTAATCGCTTGTGGTCGTAGAGATCTGGGCCTTGATCTGGTTGACGCGCGCCGTGATGTTTTCCTTTTCTCCCCGGCCGTTGATGATCGTTGTATTTTCCTTGTCAATCGTGACCTTTTCGGCCTGTCCGAGGTACGAGAGGTTGGCATCTTCCAGCTTGTATCCCTTTTCTTCCGAGATCACGGTGCCGGCCGTCAGGACGGCGATATCTTCAAGCATCTCTTTCCTGCGGTCGCCAAACCCCGGGGCCTTGACAGCAGCCACTTTCAGTGTGCCGCGGATCTTGTTCACCACCAGGGTGGCCAGCGCTTCGCCTTCCACATCTTCGCTGATGATGATCAGCGGACGGCCTGTCTGAACGACTTTTTCGAGCACCGGAAGAAGGTCCTTCATGATGGAGATCTTCTTGTCATAGATCAGGATGTATGGATTCTCATAGACGGCTTCCATTTTGTCGGTATCGGTGACAAAATAGGGGGAAATGTAGCCGCGGTCGAACTGCATCACTTCCACCACCTTGACCGTCGCTTCGATCCCTTTGGCTTCTTCGATCGTG
>DAIRDK010000179.1:0-5970 GCA_036796175.1 Bacteroidales bacterium
CGTAGTCAAATCCAAGTCGTCGAAGTGCGGTAACCATCTTACCCGTTACAAGGGTGCCTGGCGCGAGGCCAAACTCTTCTCCCAAAGCAGCCCTGACGGCAGGCGCTGTCTGCACCACCACCGTCTTTTGAGGATCCGCGAGCGCATTGATGACATTGCGCGAGTGGTCAACTTCGGTCAGGGCTCCGGTGGGGCATACAGAAACACATTGTCCGCAATAAGTACAGGGAGATTTTTCGAGATTCATTTCGAATGCAGGCGCCACCACCGACATGAAGCCTCGGTTGACAGCCGACAGCGCGCCGACCGTCTGCACATCGTTACACATCATTTCACACCGCCGGCACATGATGCATTTGTCAACATCGCGGATGATCGCCGGTGAGGTATCTTTCCGGTAGGTTGACATGGCCCCCTGGAAGGGTATCTCACGCACGCCCAGTTGCTGTGCCATGCTCTGGAGCTCACAGTTTCCGGATTTGGCACAGGTCAGGCATTCGGCAGGATGATCGGAGAGAATCAGCTCCAGGACGGTCCGGCGTGCGTTCATGACCCTTATTGAGTGTGTGTTGACAACCATGCCCTCTGCTACATTAGTACAACAAGCAGGTGCGAGATTCCGTCGTCCGGCCACCTCCACCACGCAAACGCGGCAGCCGCCGGGACGGTTTTCAATGTTCATGTCATTGAGCTGGAAGTAACAGAGGGTTGGTATGTCAATGCCTACAGTCTTTGCTGCCTTAAGGATCGTAGTATCTTTTTCAACTTCAACGGGTTTTCCGTCTATGGTGAGTTTTACCGTTTCCATGTTTCAGTCCTTTAATTGATATAGATCGCACTGAACTTACATTTTTCCATGCAGGCGCCGCATTTGATGCACTTTTCCTGGTCGATGACGTGAACCTGTTTCCGTTCGCCGGAGATGGCGTCCACGGGGCAGTTGCGCGCGCAGAGCGTGCACCCGATGCATTTGTCGGGGATGATCAGGTACTGCATCAGCGACTTGCACACCTTTGAGCGGCATTTTTTGGCCGTCACGTGCTCGTAGTATTCATCGTAGAAGTTGTCGATGGTGCTGAGTACAGGATTTGGGGAGGACTGGCCCAGGCCGCAAAGCGAGGTGTCTTTGATGACGGTGCTGAGGTTTCTCAGTTTATCCAGGTCTTCGACGGTTCCGTGGCCCTGCGTGATCTTGTCCAGCAGTTCATGAAGCCGTTTATTCCCGATGCGGCAGGGGGAACATTTTCCGCATGATTCTTCCACGGTGAACTCCAGGTAGAATTTCGCCACGCCCACCATGCAGTCGTCCTCGTCCATGATGATCAGTCCGCCGGAGCCCATCATGGAGCCGGCGGCGATGAGGTTATCATAATCGATAGGGGTGTCCAGGTGTTTTACGGTCAGGCATCCGCCCGAAGGACCGCCGGTTTGGGCGGCTTTGAACTCCTTGCCATCCTTGATCCCGCCGCCGATCTCGTAGATGACTTCACGGAGGGTGGTGCCCATGGGAACTTCAACCAGACCTACCCGGTTGATCTTACCGGCCAGGGCAAATACTTTCGTGCCTTTTGATTTGGCGGTGCCGATGGATGCGAACCATTCGGCGCCTTTGTTTATGATGACCGGAATATTGGCATACGTTTCGACGTTGTTGACATTGGTCGGTCGGCCCATGTAACCGGCTTCAGAGGGGAAAGGGGGCTTGACCGTCGGTTCGCCGCGAAGCCCTTCCATGGAGTGGATCAGGGCTGTTTCTTCTCCGCATACAAACGCTCCGGCGCCATACCGGATCGAGATGTCGAAGGAGAATCCGGTTCCCAGGATGTTCTTGCCCAGCAGTCCGTACTCACGGGCCTGTCCCAGGGCGATCTTAAGCCGTTCAACGGCCAGCGGGTATTCGGCGCGGATGTAGATCAGTCCCTCGTCGGCGCCGGTGCAGTATCCGTTGATTGCCATCGCCTCAAGCACCGAATGGGGATCACCTTCCAGGATGGAACGGTCCATGAACGCGCCGGGGTCGCCTTCGTCGGCGTTGCACACGACGTATTTCTTTTCTGCTTTGACCTTCCGGGTGATCTCCCACTTCAGGCCGGTCGAAAAGCCGCCGCCTCCGCGGCCGCGCAGCCCCGATTTTTTAATGATCTCAATGACAGCTTCCGGAGTAAGTTCTGTCAGTACCATGGCCAGGGCGTGGTAGCCGTCCCTTGCAATGTAGTCTTCGATTCGTTCCGGGTCGATCACGCCGCAATTTCGTAATGCGATGCGGATTTGTTTCTTTGCCATTTTCTTGACTGTATACAGTTAGCTTACAGTAACATAATCAATCGGGATGACCCCCTCAACCACCTCCCCCTTGCGGATGAACCGTTCAATGATCTCATCCGCCTTTTTAATGTCTACATAACCGAACGTGACCGGTTCCTTACCGGGAAGGGTCACTTCGATGGTCGGTTCGGCAAAACAGTAACTCATGCATCCGGCCTTGGTGACCCTGGCAGGAATATTCCTTTTCGCCAGCTCTTCGCGGAGAAACTCGTATACCGGTCTGGCACCTGAGGCGATCCCGCAGGTCGCCATGGCGACCCTGACCTGGATGATCCGGTCCGGACTGTTGGGGTCCGACATCGACTCGATGGCCCCTTTCAGCTTAGTGCTCAGGTCTTTGAGGTCTTTTAAGGAATGAATCTTTGGCATGACTGAGGTCTTATTTCACTGCAAAATTAGATACTTTATTAATAATGGCAAAATATTTTTGTGAAAATTTTCACATTGTTAATAATTTCACAAAAAACGATTTACGCCAATCGTGGATCATTACGTATTAATTATTGATTAATTAGTTGTTATTCAGCTGTTTCGCTGATCAGTCCGGTCAGCCTGAACCCGTTCCCGTGAATGTTGATAATTTCTATGGACGGGTCATTTTTGAAGTACTTTCTCAGGCGGGCAATGAAGACATCCATGCTTCGGGTCGTAAAATAATTATCCGCTTCCCAGATCCGTTCGAGAGCGTCTTTTCTCAGCAATACGCCACCGCGTGCGGTGCAAAGCATGCGGAGCAGTTCTGCCTCTTTGGGAGAGAGATGAAAGGATTCATCCTCAGCCTCGAGGTCCCGTAATGTGTAATTATAGGTAAACTTGCCTATTTTAAAAATCGTCTGCGCATTCTCATCTTCCCGGGGCAATCGTTTCAGGATGGCTTTGATCTTATACAAAAGAAGTTCTGAATCGAACGGCTTGGTGATATAATCATCCGCCCCGGTCCGGAAACCCTCGATCACATCCGACTTTAATGTCTTGGCAGTAAGGAAAATAAGTGGAATATCACTGTTCGTCTTCCGGATCTCGCGGGCCAGGGTGAATCCGTCCATCTCGGGCATCATGACATCCAGGATGCAGATATCGAAAGGTCCCGACCTGAACCCGGATAAACCCTGCTTGCCATCGGGTTTTAATAATACCTCGAAGTCGTTCAACTCCAGGTATGACTTCAGGATGGTTCCGAAATTGGGGTCATCCTCTACCAGCAATATCCTGTTCTTTTTATCCATGATCGTCGTCATTTGCAGGGGTATCCCCATTGTCCACCAGCGGGACGCTGATCTCGAACCGGCTGCCCTTACCTGCTTCGCTGTGAACAAACACTTCTCCCTTATGGGCCAGGACGATGGCTTTAACATAGCTGAGCCCGAGACCGAATCCTTTGATATTATGTATGTTACCAGTAGAATACCGGTAGAATTTATCAAATACCTTACGACGGGTTTCCGGGTTCATCCCCATCCCTTTATCTTCTATCGCAATAAATAATTTGCCCGACCGGTTGAAACTGTGGACGGTGATCTCCGGAGACGATGGTGAATATTTATTTGCATTATCCAACAGGTTAAGGATAACGTTCCTGAAGTGATCCGGATCGGCCAGGATCACCGACTTTTCCGCTTCAAGGCTCAGGTTCAGCAAGCCTTCCCGGCGGGCAATGATCAGCTTAAAGTGTTCTGCCGCCCTACGGATGAGCTCGTGGGCATCTATTTCCAGCGGCTTGAGCTGGAAATCCCTGCTGTCGATCAGCGCCATCTGGAGCACCTGTTCAACTCGCGTGTTCATCCGCTGGTTCTCTTCTTTTATGATCCTGGTATAATCCCTGATCCGGGTGGGTTCATCAATGACCTTCGGGTTAGTGATCGAGTCGGCGGCGATGGAGATCGTCGCAATTGGCGTTTTGAACTCATGGGTCATGTTGTTGATGAAGTCGGTTTTGATATCCGAGATCTTCTTCTGCCGGATCATGAACAGGATGCTGATGATCGACGTGATGATAATGACGATGGTAAAGAAGAGGGAGGTGCTCAGGATCCAGGCGAACGATTTCAGGATGTGCGTCTTTTCCCCATGGAAGAACACAATCAGGTAATGCGGTTTTTGAAAAACGTCATTCGGGAAAAGGGTTACGCGGTACGGTGAATGAAGCCCGTCGGGGGTGAAGAACTGGGATTTCAGCGGGATGATCTTCGCGGTGTCGAACGGGGAAACGATCGCAAATTCGAACGGGACTTTAATTCCTTTTTCGGCGAATCCCGACTTCAGGAGTTTGGCAAGTGTGGGAAGATCAACCCGCTCTTCGATCGGCTTGGAAAGCTCCTCGATCTCCACTTTCATTTTCTGAACGATATTCCGGAGTTTATCGGTGCTTTCATTCATGCGCCGCATATCCGCTTCCGCCTTTTTAAAGTGCTTCATTTTTCCTGTCGGATCGAAGATCAGACGTCCTTCCCTGATCTGCTGCACCATTTCCTGGTCATGCAGATAGCGCTCCAGATCCCGCTGGTACTTGAATTGTTCCGCCGGGTCGGTGACCACAACTACATTTTCCGGTCCGTTCCATTGGATCTGGAATTCGAATTCGGTCGGTGGCGGCGGGGGAGGAGGCAGGATCCCTTCATCCCGGAGCCGTTCCAGTTCCCTGAGTTCAATGCCGGAAACGGGTGGCGGCTCATCGCGCCCAGGTTTCGCAGTCCGGATGGTTTTAATCAGTGCATCGATGGTATCGCTTACAAACTCTTTGGAAAGAAATACCGCCTTCTCGCGGGTCTCCAATTGTCCCACAACCCGTTGCATCGCATCCCTGACACTCCGGTCGAACTGGGCTTCCTTGATATGATATGCATTGTCGATCCAGAAATACTGCAATCCTGTTATCCCCAGCAAGGAAATGATGATCAATGCGATGATGATATTCAGGAAGCGTTTTTTCACGGTTCAAAAATATGTAATAAAGAGGCGGAGGTGTTCAAGATTAACTTTTTATTAACCATTTTTAACGCAACGTTAACTCCATCAAGGAGAAAGCAGGGTTAGTTTTGCTTCAAAACCAAGAAACCATGAGATCACCTGAGACAATTCTAAAAGACTTATTGATCGTTGCTGTTCTTGCCCTGTCGGTAACGTTCGGCCTGACGGGTTATGCCCAGGATAAGCCTGACCCCGGCAAGGATGACAAGACTGTAACGCTGAAGATCGTTACGGACGATAACGGGAAAGTGACCGTCATCGACACCACCATTACCACCAAGGGGAAAGACATTGGTAACGAAAAAGAATATTGGTACCAGTACAGGATGAAGGACATGGATCAGCAGATGGCCGAAGTGGAAGCCCAGATGAGGGATCTGGAAGACCAGATGAAACGCTACGAGGTTGAGATCCGGATGGGTGATGGTATGAAAGATCTGGACTCCATTGTCAGGCTTGGTGACAGCATCGAAAAGCACATGATCATCCGTGGGATGGGCCCTGACTGCAAACGGCCCTGCCCGCCACCAGCTGTATGGTTCGGTGACGATGAATTCCCGGAGCATTTCAATTTTGATTTTCGGGGTGATGACTTTGATTTCCCGGAATATCCGATATCTCGGCAGTGGGAATCGCTGCTGCAGTCGATCCCGATGGGCAAGATCAAGGGATTCCAGG
>DAIRDK010000180.1:0-5962 GCA_036796175.1 Bacteroidales bacterium
ACCAAGCCTGTGGGCCCTTATTATACAAAGGAAGAAGCCGACCAGATGTCCCGGGATACCGGTTCCACCTTTGCGGAGGACCCCAGGGGAAGGGGATGGCGAAAGGTGGTCGCATCACCGACGCCCCTGGTCATCCTGAACAAAAAGACGATCGAAAAGATCGCAAGGGAAGGACAGATCGTGATCGCGGTCGGCGGCGGCGGGATCCCCGTATTTAAAGTGGCACCGAACAAGCTCCAGGGCATCGATGCGGTGATCGACAAGGACCTGGCCTCATCGATCCTGGCTTCGCAGGTCAATGCCGACAAGTTCTTTATCCTGACCGATGTCCCCAAGGTCTGCATCAATTTCAACACGCCCCAGGAAAAAGCCCTCGACCGGATGACCATCGCCGAGGCAAAACGCTACCTGGCGGAGGGACAGTTCCCCGACGGCAGCATGGGACCCAAAATCCGGGCCGCCATCCATTTCGTAGAGAATTCAGGGAAAGATACGATCATCACGAAGACCACGATGCTCGGCATCGACAACGGCGGCACGCGGATCACGATCGTGTGATCAGAAAACCATTTTCTTAACGGTGATCCCGTCCAGCGACAGGAGTTCGTTCTCCAGCTTAAGGAATTCCACTTGGTCACCCTTAAGCTCCAGCAGGATCAGTCCGCCTGCAGATACCGTTTCCTCTTCGGTCTCGTGAAGTCCGAGCCGGGTCCTGATGGTGCAGCCGTACTTGGTCAGGATCGCTTGCAGGGCACTCACATCGTGCCCCCTGTCGCTGATACGGATCCCCATGATCCAGGTCTCTTTCATGACTTTGTCAGATTAGTTTATGGCTGAACGTGATGCGGAACGTGGTTCCTTGACCGTTGATGATCTCCAACCTGCCGTAAAGCTGTTCGACCAGCAGCCGGACCATGAACATCCCCAACGTGGATTGCTCTTCGAATGAAAAATGCTCCGGAAGCCCGACACCGTCATCCTGGATGGTCAGTTCCACCCGGTCGTCATTCAGCTGCTTGAGCTCAAGTTTGATATTCCCTCCCGATTGCCCCGGGAAGGCATATTTGAATGCATTCGTCAATAACTCATTGGTTATTAGTCCGATAGGTAACGCCGCCTCAATGTCCGAGTCAATGATATCCAGGTGACTGTCAAAGTTTATGTTTTTCCGCTGGAAGGTGCTGGCGATAACGGCAGAGAGCGATTTCAGGTAATCGGCGAGCGGGATGCGGTCCAGGTTCTCCGAACGGTACAAGTGTTCGTGGATCAGGGCCATCGACCGGATGCGGAGTTCGATATCCTGGATGATCCCTGTAAGCATCGGATCGGGATTGCTTCGTGACTGCAGGCTCAGCATGCTGATGACAATGGCGAGGTTGTTTTTAACCCGGTGGTGGATCTCGCGCAGCAGCAACTCCTTTTGTTCCGCATTTCTCAGCTTCAGTTCCTCATACGATTTTTCGCGGGTGACATCACGGATGATCAGCATGACCTGTTCGACGTGGTTGTCTTTCATCATGGGGATCTTCCGGGTCTCGGTGATATATTTCTGTCCTCCGATTTCCGAATGTTGCGTGGACAACATCTGCTGGCCGGTTTTGAAGACCTGTTCCGCTTCGGTCACGGTTTCTTTCGGGAGGAACGGATAAACGTCGATAAATCTCCTCCCGATCACGTCGGTCTCAAGTCCCAGGCTCATATTGATCTGAAGGATCTGGGCATTGACCATAACGATCCGCATCTCCTTGTCGATGATGAAAATGGAATCGGGAATGGTGTTGAGGATCGTCAGGTACTGCTGTTGCGAATGGTCGAGGGTCTGTTCCACCTCGTTCCTGACCCGGATTTCCTTCAGCAGTTCATTATAATTTTTTTCCAGCGCTTTCTGGTGGATGAAGTTATGTTTGTTCAGCTGATAGATATTCCACGCGATCAGGTAACCGACAGTCGACATGGCGATCACGAAGAAGAAGTTATTGGCAAAGATGAACGGATGTTCCCGGATCGCCCCGTTGAAGAGGTTGGCAAGAATGTACGACAGGAGAAGCAGAATGCTGACCCCGATGAAATTCAAATACCGGATCCGGTAAAAGGCGACTGTCCCCATGAAGACCAGCATGGTCCAGGCGAAGAAATAGCTGTATCCCGGGATGTCGTGCGAAGAATACACTCCGACGACAAAGACCGCCAGGGCCACCAGCACATTGATGAGGATGAGGTAGCTCTCGATATGCTTCCAGAATACTTTGAAATAAAGGACTGCCAGCGACAGGCAGATAAATGGAATGATGATGCCGAACCGGATGAAAAAATGCTGTTCGATATATTCCGGGAATAGCCAGAGATTCAGCAGGGCGAACAGGACAAACAGCAGGAGGGTCGATAAGAGCCCGTGCCGCATGCTGAACAGGGAGGTCCTGAACATGTATTCCGTAAACTCTTTCGACCTTTTTTTCTTGATCTCGTCAATCATATCTAGTCTTTTCAGTGTTACCTGTTGAACGTTTCATCACACGCTGAAACGCATGTGCTGCACTTCGAGTCCCCCGATCTCAGCCAGGGCCTCTTCCAGTTCGTTGAATTCACTGCTCCGGCCCGACAACTGGAGCAGGATGACCCCTACACGACTGCAGACATCTTCGGTGACTTCATGGAAACCGAGTCTCGATTTAATGATGTGTCCGTAACGGGAGAGCACCTCCTGTGTTCTGCCGGCTTCCTTGATCCGGTCAGTGATCAATAGTCCCAGTATTCTGATCTCTTTCATATCGGGGGCTTTCAGAAATATAAATCACGCTGCCCTTCCCTGACCTGCGCCAGTTTCCTGGTCAGCGACTCTTTGAACTGGTCGTCTTCCATCTCATCCAGTTTTCCGGCGATCAGCCGGTACCCTTTGTCCTTTGTTTCAGGAGGGGCGTAGTCTTCGAGGTATTCCGCCAGGGTCAGAAGGGCGTTGGGCTGGCAGTACCGTTTGATGAATCCCGGCACGGAGAATTCCATAAAATGCTCGCCGGTTCTTCCTCTCCGGTAACACGAGGTGCAGAATGAAGGGATGTACCCTGAATCGATGAGTTCATCCATGATCTCGTTCAGCGACCGGTTGTCATTGATCTGGAACTGCTCGAAATCGATATCCTGCTCATGGTCCTCTTTCTTCTTTGCATAACCGCCCATCTCGATGTTCGTCCCGCCGTCGATCTGCGACACCCCGAACTGGAGGATCTCGTCACGGATGGCAGCCGGTTCGCGCGCGGTGAGGATCAATCCGGTGTACGGGACTGCAAGCCTCAGGATCGCGACCAGCTTCGTGAAATCGGCATCAGACACCAGGTGGTCCTTGTTGATGTTCAGCTGGGAAGCGAACTGGATCCTCGGAAAGGAGATCGTATGGGGACCGACATTGTAACAGGCCTCAAAATGGTTGGCATGCCGGACGAGCCCCATCAATTCGAACCGCCAGTCATACAGGCCGAACAGGGCTCCGATCCCGACGTCGTCGATCCCGGCTTCCTGCGCGCGGTCAAGGGCCGTGACACGCCATTCGTAGTTGCGCTTGATGCCTCCCAGGTGCACTTTTGCGTATGTATCTTCATGGTATGTCTCCTGGAAGATCTGGTAGGTTCCGATCTTCGCCTCCTTGATGATCCTGAACCCGTCGATGTCGAACGGGGCCGCGTTGATATTCACCCGGCGGATCTCTCCCGGACCGCTCTTGACGGAATAAACAATGCCAACGGTTTCGGCGATGAAACGGGCATCGTACTTCGGATGTTCCCCGTACACCAGGATCAGCCTTTTTTGGCCTGCATCTTCCAGCGCCGTCACCTGTTCGATGAGTTCCTCCCGGCTCAGGGTGATCCGCTTGACCTGCTGGTTGGTGGCTTTAAATCCGCAATACGCGCAATTATTGGTGCACAGATTCCCGATGTACAGCGGGGCAAAGAGCACGATGCGCGGACCGTAGACCCGCTCTTTCAGGATGCGGGCCCCCTGCTTGATCTCCTCGATCACTTCAGGGTCGGTGGCATTGATGAGTACGGCTGTTTCTTCCAGGGTGAGACGATTCTTGTCCAGGCTTTTGGAAATCACTTCACGAACCCTCTCCTTTGGAGCGGGTGTGCCGTGGAGCAAATCCCAGATCTCTGCCGGATCGATAAAAGGTTTCATCCGCTGGTCCCTGATCCTGAGTCGCTCAGGTTGAAATTTCATGACAGTGTGTTTGAGGAGTACAAAGTTACTAAAATTAGAGGAAGAACGCACGAGAGCTTGTCATCCGGGAACGTCAGCTTTTCTGCTTGTTGATCTCGGACAGCACCACCCCGGCAATGACGATGCCGATGCCTGCGATCTTCTGCGGCGTAAATGACTCGTTCAGAATGAAAAAAGAGAAGCCGGCGGTAAATACAGGGATCATGTTGGAGAATATATTGGCCTTGGCGATGCCCAGTACCTGGACGGATTTCACATAAAACACATATGAGAGGGAAGAGGCCAGCACGGCCAGGAAGAGGAAAGAGGAAACAATATCCACGTTAAGCGGCACCCGGATGGCCGTTTTCATTTCAAATCCAAGGAAAAAAGGCAGGAACAGGAAAATCCCCGTCAGGTTCTGCCATGAAATAATGGTCAGCGGGGTGTATTTGACGGCCAGGCGCTTGAGCGTGACGGAATAGATCTGCGCGGCGATCACGGCGCCGGCCAGGAACAGGATCCCCGGCAAACTCGCCGTCAGCGTTAACGAGCGGGTGACCAGCATGACCAGGATGCCCCCGAACGAAACCAGAATCCCCGCCAGGTTAAACCAGCGTAACCGCTCTCTGAAGGCGAGGTAACCGGTTATGGGGGAGAACAACGGAATGGTTGCAATGATTACCGCGGCAATGGCCGGCGAGGTATTTTTCAGGCCATAATTCTCCAGCAGGAAATACAGAAAAGGATTGAAAACGGCACTGAGGATCAACAGCGGGATGTCCTTCTTTTCGAGCGGCTTGAACGACCGGGTTGCGACCACTACGGCAAACAGGAACAGCGAAGAAATGATCAGCCGGATGAAGATGATGGTGACCGGTTCGTAGTAATGAAGAAGGATCGACGTCCATATGAAGGAAAGCCCCCAGAACAGCATGGCGAGCAGGGCATAGACGTAAATGGGGATCCTTCCTTTCATCGGGGCGCAAAGATAATTTAATTTTTTTTAGGAAAAGTTGTAACATTGAATAAAGGAGTCGGTCTATTGGCTAAAAATTAGCGCTTTGGAAGGGATTTACCAGAACATACACCAGGACCTGATCAACGCCTGCAGGGCAGGTGACAGGAAAGCGCAGTTCAAGATATACAAACTATATTATAAAGCCATGTTCAACACCAGCCTCCGGATCGTGAACGACACAGCAGAAGCCGAGGACATCATGCAGGAATCCTTTCTGGATGCCTTCCGCCGGCTGGACAGTTATTCCGGGGAAGGCAGTTTTGGAATGTGGCTGAAACGGATCGTGGTCAACAATTCGCTCGATTCGCTTCGTAAAAAAAAGGAGATCGTTTCAATCGACGAGGAACAGGTCGACCTCCCCGACCCCGGGGATACCTACGATGAAGAGGCTATCCAGTACCAGGTTAAGGAAGTGAAGGACGGGATTGCCAGGCTTCCTGAAGAATACCGGGTCATCATCACCCTGTTCCTCCTCGAAGGATACGACCACGAAGAGATCAGTGAGATCCTGGGAATCACGAACCAGCTTTCGAGGACCCGCTATTCGCGGGCCCGGCAAAAACTGCTTGAGATCATCCGGGAGAACCGGCTGAAAAACGCATTTATATACAACTGACATGGAAAACCTGGAAAAATTCGTCCGGAACAACAGGGAACAGTTCGATGACGCGGAACCTTCAAAAGGACACTTCGCACGCTTCGAGGAGCTGATGGAACAGGAACGTCCCCGCATCGTCTCCATATCGCGGAGCA
>DAIRDK010000181.1:0-5923 GCA_036796175.1 Bacteroidales bacterium
GGCGGAAGGCTGGACCTGGTGAACATGCATGCCCATACCCTGAAAGGATTGGCGGCCACGTTCGTGGCACCTGCTGCAAAATCGCTGGCTTCGGAGGTGGAAGAAAAAGCGGGGCGAAAAGAAGCCGGCGGCTTGCCGGAACTAGTTGCACAGCTCGAACAGGCCATGCACCTTATGGCGGGAGAACTGAAGACGATCCGCGAACAAGATTATTCCTGAACCAATTCAATCTATTTTAAAGAATTTCCCCGTGCACGTCCGACCGGACGCGCGGATTGAAAACAGGTACACGCCTGCTGGAAAGGACTCCGCATCGACCCTGAAGAGATGCTCACCGGCAAACTGCTGAACCTGGTTTTCATGATAGAATCCTTTACCCTGTATATCATAAATGATCAGTTCCACATCAGAAGCCTGGTCGATCGTATAGGTGATGGTCAGGTTTTTCTGCACGGGATTGGGAAACGTCATCGGGTGCACCGAGCAATGACTTTCTCCGTCGGGCAGGGGGACGAGATGTTCATCCCCTTCGCCCGGAGGATCCTGCGGTATCGTTGCGTTGAATTCGTGGGCCCCGATGTCGTATTTTATACCGGCCGGCCTTGACCGGTAGAAATAATCGAAATAAACTCCCCGGGCATCTGCATTGGCATTGTCGATCAGCGGGGAAGTGGGTCCCAGCCGGTACAGCGAGTCGAGAAACCCGGCTGTACGATCATCCAGGGCGAAGTAATTGTTTTTCATGGTGACCTGGGATGATGGGTTCGGCATCACGATATAGGCGTTGCTTCCGAGGCCGGGATTGATGATCGCATTGGATGCGATCAGGTTATTCCGGGTGGTCACGCTGGAAAAACGGATGCCGTTGGATTTTGGATTGATGATATCATTGAACACGATGGTAAACGATGAATTGGGCCTGGCCGAGTTGTCGTTCACGTAGATTCCGTATTTCATCTTCGAGGGATCGCCGGGTTGGTAGCTTCGTCCCGCATCCACGATGATGTTATTGAAGATCCGGTAATCGCCCAGTCCCAGGCTCTCGATGCCGTCTCCTTTACCCTTGTAAATATAATTGTTGTAACAGTCGCACCGTGATCCGCCGCCGATCAGGATTCCCGACATTTGGTAATTGGTCTCGTCCTGGCTGTCGTACATCACCAGGTTGTTAAATATCTGGCAATTCGTGGAGGCCGATCCGACCTGGATGCCGTCCCAGCCCGTGTACATGACGATGTTATTGTAGATCCGCACGCCATCCATCAGGTGGGGAAACACCATCGTGTCCCTCCCGTTGCAGTTGATGGTTTTGCCGCCATAGAAACTGCTCCCGATATAAAAACCCTCGTCGCCCGTATGACCGACGAAGCAGTCATGAATGACCGTGTTGTACATGGTGAACTGGTCGCGGGTGGAGGTTAACGAACAATCCGGATCGGTCTTTGCGAAGATGCCCGACTGGGATACATGGTCGATATATACGTGATCCACTTCAGCGTTTGAGCTGAGTTCGCCGATGCTAAGACCGGCGCCGTTCTGAACGCGGGTGATCATAATGCCGTAGAAATTGGCCGGGTCCCCGGTTCCGGTCAGTTTGAAATACCTGCAGTTCCTGAAGACGATCCCATAATGCCAGTCGGTGTCGATCGTCACCTGGCCCAGGTAATTGATGAAAACGATCAGCTTCGTAGCCGATCCCGTGAAATTGCGGATCAGCAGATAAGGCCGTGCCCCTCCTTTAAGCAGGACCGTATCTCCCGGTGCCAGGCTGCTGTATGGGGCGCTGGCCCCGTCGATCATCAACTCGGCCGGCTCCGTGATTACATGTGCCCCTTGGGCTGACTGGAAGGCAAAGACATTCAGAAGACATGATAAAACAAATATATAAAGATAGGATGAAGTCTTCATGTGATTCGGTGTTAGATGTTCAATTTTTATGGCCGGTTCCGATCGTCAGTCGCTCCGCTTGGCCCGGGCCCAGTTGACTGACTGCGAACCGCTGATCAGTCGTCTGAACCCCAGGAAAACAGACAGGTTCATGATGAAAAAATAATAAGGGACAAACAAAAGCTTGACCCTGACCAGGTGTTCCTCCAGGTACCATCCCGCCAGGGCACAGGCATAGAACAGCACCTGCAGCCACCAGAGTGCGCTGTAGAGTCCGAACCGGTAAATCCCTTCATCCAGGGCCAGGTACCATCCGGCGGGGATCAGCAACAGCAGGGAGAGCGGGGCCAGGGTCCAGCGCAGGACACGGTGTGAAAAAAACTGGAACGACAGGGTGCGGTACCGGAATATATTCAACAGCGCGCGAAGCCGGATCACCGACTGCAGGCCTCCTGCCGAGATCCTGATCTTCCGTTTCAGTTCCTCCTTCACGCTGGTGGATGGCTTTTCGATCGCATAGGCTTCCGGATCATACTGGATGGTGTATCCCTGCTGGGCCACACGAAGCGAGATCATGAAATCATCTAGCAGGGTGTCACTCTCCATTTCGCGGTACAGCGCGGTCCGGATGGCAAAGAGTTCCCCGGCTGCGCCGGCCACGGAGTAGAGCTCGGCGTCGAGCCGTTTCAGGGCAGATTCATATTTCCAGTACAGCCCTTCACCGGCCCCGGCAGCCGAATCCCTGTCTTTCCCCTGGATCCTCTTTTCGCCCGAAACGCAGCCCACTTTGGGATCGCTGAATAGAGCGGTGATCCGGCGGATGGAAGACCGGCTCAGCATGGTGTTGGCATCGCAAAAGATGACGATGGGCGTGGTGACGAATTTCATGCCCCGGTTCATCGCCCCGATCTTTCCGTTGCGCCCGGGCTGATGGAGGACCGTCACGCGGCTGTAATTCCGGAGCAGATCGGGGGTGCCGTCGTCCGACCCGTCAGTGACCCACAGGATCTGCATTTTTTCCGGGGGATAGTCGAGGGCGTAGGTGTTGCGCATCTTTTCTTCAACCACATCGCGCTCATTGAAGGCGGCAATGAACAGCGTTACTTCTGGTTCTCCGCCGTACAGCTGAGCCGGATGCTGCCTGCTGATTCCAGCCCATCGCCGGATCGCCGTCAGCAGGAGTACAAGGATCCCGTACCCCACGTAGGCATAAAACACGGTGAAGATCATCAGCCAGAACAGTATTTTCAAAAACAGGATCATCGGTCAGACCAGGTTGGTTACACGTATCTTCTTCTCAAAAATCTCCGAGATGCCGGAGAGATTATGCTCCCAGGTATGGGTCATGGCGAACGCCTCCCGTCTCACTTCTTCCTCCGGGGTGTTCTCGCGGAGCGCCCGTTCGATCAGGGTTACGTACTCCTCATAGCTGGTCGCCAACGAAGTGATATCGGTAAAGAGTGACATGAATTCAGTTTTGGAGGCGACGACCGGTTTCCCCATGCCAAGGTACTCGTCAATCTTGCGCGGGTAGTTGCCCCACGTCACATCATTCAGTTTCTGCGGGTTGATGGCCACATCGAACTGACGGATGTATGCCGGGATCAGGTCCGGATCCTTTAATCCGAGGAAATGAACGTTGGGAATCTTGTGCAGGTCGCTTTTCCGAAAAGTCTCATCTTCGGGGCCAACCATAACGATGCTCCATTCGGGATGAGCCTGTGCAATGTGACGGATGATCCCGGGATCGAGGCGCAGAGAGAGGATGGCTCCAGTGTACCCGATCACCGGATGCGGGATCCTCAGCATATCCTCGGGACACGGGTCTGTGTTGGCGCGGTTGTAAACCAGGTTATCGAAGCCCTGTCCTACGACCCAGGTGTTCGGGTTGTGCTTCCGGGCTTCTCTTCCCAGGTAATCGGAGTTCACCAGAACCAGGTCCGATTTGGCCATCAGCTTCGGCTGAATGCGTCGTCCCTGCACTTTCCAGAAATCCATCGCCAGGTAATTATCGCGGTAATAGTACACGGACATCCCGGGCCGGAGCAGTTCATTGAGATGCAATCCCCGGAACATGTTTCCGTCGTTGAAGAGGATGTAATCACGGAATCCCAGCCGTTCGACTGCTGACCGGATCTGGGCCGCGAAGCGGCGGTTGTTGATCAGGTTCAGCCGGTCGAACATCCAGTTCCAGGGCAGGCGGCTGATCGATTCCAGCGTGGTTCTCGGGAACAGCGTCCAGAGGTTTTCGCTGACCTGTACCAGGTCTTCCTCCGATCCCCTGATCACGTCCATTCGTTTCCTGACCTGGGGATGGTCACGTTTCCTCCACCTGGTCATGCGGTCGAGCGGGGTATTGACATAGAGAACCCGGTTCTTTTTTGCGAATTCCCTGGCGATATCCTTGCAGTTGCTGCCGATCTCGATATCCCAGGCCTGAAGGCTGATCATGATGATGTCACGGTTGGCGATCATGTGTGTGTTGGTTTAAGATGTTGTTGTCGGAGTCTGTTCTTTGATTTCATGGTAGATGTGGAGGATTTCCCGGGCCATCGAACGCCACGAAAACCTTGCTGATTGCTGGAATCCGAGGGAGATAAGCCGGTTCCTGTACCCGGTGTCCGTAACGATCAGTTCCATGTGCCGTGCGATCTGTTCAGGATCGGAAGGATCGGCCAGTGATGCGGCTTCCCCAGCGACTTCAGGCATGGAGGAGGTGTTGGAGGTGACGACGGGTGCACCGCACGCCATGGCTTCCAGGATCGGGATCCCGAAGCTTTCACGCAGCGATGGGTAGAGAAATGCGGAACACTGGCTATAGATGGCCGGCAGGTCGGTATTCGCAATATACCCGGTCAGGCTGATCCTGTCGCGCAATTCCGGATCCCCGATCCCGTCGATGATACGGTCCAGGTCGGCACGGTCGTAATCAGGCATGACCAGCCGAATCGAACTACCGGTTGAGCGGATGAACAGGGAATAGGCTTTCACGACGCCGGCGGTATTTTTTTTAGGATCCGTATTTCCCAGGAAGAAGAAAAACTCGTCCGGCAGCCGGTATTTGGATTTGATCCTGGCCCGTTCAGCCGGGTCGGCGACCGGGTGGAAATGATCGCTCACCCCGTTGTAAACCGACACCAGCCGCGCATCCCCGTTCATTCCGAAAAATGAGCTGATCCGCTGCCGCTCGAACCGGGAAACGGTAATGATCTTCCGGCTTTTCCTGACGATCTTCGGAACGATCAGCTTGCGGTAGGCGTTACCGAATTTCTGGTAAGGGGTGCCGCTCCCGTTCAGGATCCTGAGATACCCGCTTTCGAGGTAAATGATGTCGTGCAGGGTGACGACCAGCGGGATCCCCGTGAACAGCGGAGCGGTGTTGCTGGTGCAATGCAGGATCTCGCATCCTTCTTTGCGGGCGGCCCTGGGCAGGGCGTATTGTTCCCACAAAGGGTAGGAGCCGCCGTCCAGCCTGACGATCCTGAAATTCCTGGATTCGGTCAGAACACGGTCATCCTCGTCGGGCCTGACGAAGATCACATATTCATTGTCGTGATCAATCTGTTGCAGGTTCCGGATGAGTTCCAGAGCCACCATGTCCATTCCGTGTTTGTTGGGACGGAACAAACGCTGTCCTTCGATCCCTATCCTCATGGCGTATTCGTTTTTGTGGTGGTCAATACAGTATGTTCAGCCATCACCGGCCCATGCTCCGTATGAAGGAACCGCCGGTTGGCTCCCCGGATCCTGGCCAGGGAGGCCAGCATCAGGATCACGCCCTTCGGGAGGGTCAGCAGGGCCCTGGCTGTTTTCCGGTTGTAAAATGAGCCGGGAAGCGACAGCGCAAAGACCAGGAAGCACATGATGGTTCCGGCAACCCAAATGAAATCGAACAGGCGGGATGCCCCGAGGTACCGGTTCATGATCATGAACAGCGCGCCCGTTGCAATGAAGATCATGGGTAACAGGATCCTCGGAGGCAGAATGAACTGCACGGCTTTATCGAAGTAGTCCAGGTTGCCGCGTGTGACCAGGG
>DAIRDK010000182.1:0-5854 GCA_036796175.1 Bacteroidales bacterium
GCTGTGAAAAGGCAGCGTTCTCGGAAAGGAATCCGTACCCGGGGTGAATGGCATCGGCGCCGGTCTTTTTGGCAACCCCGATGATCGCTTCGATGTTCAGGTAACTCTCCCGCGACGGGGGCGGACCGATGCAGTAAGCTTCATCGGCATAGCGGACATGCAATGCGTTCCGGTCGGCTTCCGAATAAACGCCCACGGTGATGATGCCCATCTCCCGGCAGGAACGCATGACCCTGACAGCAATCTCCCCCCTGTTGGCAACCAGGACTTTTTTAATCATGGAATTGGTCTATTTAAAAAAGTTGGGGAGCGAAATTACAAAATTATTCACTCCAATATAACACAAAGTTAAATAACTAAATAGATAAATGGAAGCAACCGGGCTGTTTAAGTTTATTAAAAAATGTTAATTTTGCGGTATGAGGAAGTTGGTTGGCTTTATTCTTCATTTTTCCGTTTTATTGATATTCCTTGCTGCCTGCATGATGCCCTCCTGCCAGGGAAGGCATGATGAGCGGTTATCCTCCGGATCGGATGCCAGGGTCCTCGAGATGGCCCGCCTCCAGCGGAACCGGGATACGCTCAACACCATCCTGGCCAGGCTCCGCGAAGATCCGTCGCTGAAAGGTTCTGATATCGGGTATATGATCATCGACTGCACCGATTCCCTGCCGCACGTCATCGCGCAATACGAACCTGAGAGGCCCATGATCCCTGCATCAACCCTCAAACTGTTCGTCACCGGTGCGGCGCTGGAGATCCTCGGACCCTCCATTTTCCGTGAAGTCATGACCATCAATCAGCTCAGCATCAACTGGCGGTCGTCAAAGCTTCTCCGGAAGATCGGCGCGGCCGTTTACGGGGAGAGCAACAACCGGAACGGCTTCCGGGCCATCATCGATTTCTGGACGCGGAAAGGACTCGACCTCACCGGGATCAATTTCGACGACGGGAACGGGCTCTCCAGGAACAATGCGGTTTCACCGCAGCACCTGGTCGGCCTGCTGAACGTCATGCGTCATTCCGAATATTTCAATGTTTTTTATTCCTCACTGCCCGTGGCGGGTTATACCGGCACGATGCGCAGAGCCCTTCAGGGCACCAGCGCCGCCGGTCTGGTGCATGCCAAAACCGGCACCATTGCCGGGGTGAAGAGCTGGGCAGGATATGTTTCCACGCATAACGGACGTAATCTTATCTTTGCTATTATTGTAAACAATTACACCTGCCGCCAGAAGGTGGTCAAGAAGAAGGTCGAGGAGGTAATGGTTCGCATGACACAGGTGTAGCAAAGCAGGATGAGAGTTTCCGGTTTCCAGGGTTACATGAGATCCGCGGTCGCCCGTGCCGGGGAGCGCCTCCGAAGGTCATTCGGCGGACACGGCTACATCGCCGTCGCCAGCATCTTTGTAGGCATCATGGCGGCGCTCGCCGCAGCCGTGCTGAAGAACCTGGTCGACCTGGTCCGCGTGGTCCCCGAAAAATTCCTGCATGTCTCCCATTACAGGATCCTTTACTTTCTCCTCCCGGTGTTCGGGATCCTGCTGACCGTTATGATCGTCAGATTGTTCTTCAGGGGAAAACTGGAAAAAGGACTAGGCAGCCTGCTGTTCGCCATCTCCAAACGATCCTCCGTCATCGACCGCGACAAAATGTATTCCCATGTGATCACGAGCGGGATCACGGTAGGGCTTGGCGGTTCGGCCGGACTGGAAGCCCCGATCGTAGTCACCGGGTCGGCCATCGGGTCCAACCTGGGAACATACCTGGGATTCGGCTACAAAGAACGGACCCTGCTCCTGGCCTGCGGCGCCGCAGCCGGGATCTCCGCCATCTTCAACAGCCCCATCGCCGGCGTCCTCTTCGCGATCGAAGTCCTGCTGACGGATATATCGCTCCCCCTGTTCATTCCCCTGCTGATCTCGACGGCCACTTCCGCGATCGTTTCGAAATTTCTGTATACCGGGCAGCTCTTTTACCTGATCACATCCGAGTGGTACCTGGACGCGCTCCCGTTCTACCTGCTCCTCGGCGTGATTTGCGGTCTGATCTCGGTGTATATGACCCGATCGGCGTTGTACCTGGAGACATTCCTCGAACACCGGAAAACCTATTGGCTGAAAGCCGCGCTTGGCGGATTGGCCCTCGGCACGATGATCTTCATCCTGCCCCCGCTGTTCGGTGAAGGGTATGATTCCGTGACCGAACTGCTGAACGGATCGTACGACATCATGGCCCATAATCCCCTGCTTCCCGGGATTGTCACCAATCCCTGGATGATTGTATTGTTCGCGGCGATCCTGATCCTGGCCAAGCCCATTGCCTATGCACTGACGGTGGGTTCCGGCGGCAACGGCGGGATCTTTGCGCCCTCGCTCTTCACCGGGGCCCTGACCGGCTTCGTACTGGCATTTTCAGTTAACCTGACCGGGATGAAAACACTGCAGGTGACCAACTTCGTCGCCGTGGGCATGGCCGGCATCATGAGCGGCGTCATCCACGCCCCGCTGACCGCCATCTTCCTGATAGCAGAGATCACGGGTGGTTACATGCTCTTTGTCCCGCTGATGATCGTATCGGCTACATCGTATTTCATTTCCCGATATTTCGAACCCTATTCCTTCTATACCCGGAAACTCGCTCATGCCGGACTGCTTGATCCGAATGACAAAGAGCGGAATATCCTCGACCAGATCCAGCTTTCGGAACTCCTTGAAACGAATTATATCCCCCTGCGTTCATCGGATTCCCTCTCTGCGCTGGTTGAAGCCTTCCGCATGAGCAACCGCAATGTATTCCCGGTATTGGATGAAAAGGACCGCCTCACCGGCATCATCCGGCTGGAGGATGTGAAAGAATTGCTCCTGAAACCCGGCGGGAACGAAAGACTGCTGATCCGCGACATCACCACCACCGGGATCCCTACCATCGATCTGTCGGAGGATACGGTGTCCGTTATTAAAAAATTCGAACAGTCGAACCTCTGGAACCTGCCGGTCACGCATAACGGAAAATACGCGGGATTTATCTCGCGTTCGAACATGTTCTCCCATTACCGCAGGATACTCAAGCGATCGTCTTCAATGGTGTAGGCAGATCGCGACGGCTTGTGCGAATGCTCCCCGGTCAATCAGGATCTGTGCATAGCGGTGGACTGCTTCACGCCGTTTTACGGGGTCGGGGTGAGTTGTGATGATCTGGAGGTAAGCCTTATCCTCTTTGGCCTGTTTGATCTCTGCTTCGGATGGAAATTCCCGGATCAGCCCCATCCGCCCGAGATCGTTCCCGGTCAGCACCGTGCTGGAACGGATCTCTTCGGGGAGGCCGTCGATCCCGATCGGAGGTCCGTCGGTTGGCGGTTTGGAAACGCGGAACAGCGCATCTCCTGAGGCTCTCACGTACCATTCGCCGCCCATCCGGCCTACCCAATCGGTTTTCAGAAAGTCGATCTTTCCCTGTTCATCCAGTATCGTTTCGGACACATGGATCTTCAGGATCTCGCCAATAACCAGGTTCCCGGCCGACGGTCCCTGCCCGGTCTCGATCACCTGAAGCACCTTGCATTCCAGCTGCACCGGCGATTCTTTCACCCGGAAGGGCTTGACGACTTCCGAAGGAAGCATGGTGAACCCCGCCTTGATGAATTCGTTCACGCCTGCCGGAAACTCGCTGCTCGCGAGGTTGGCTTGCTGGACCATCGGAAAATCGACAAGGTTGATCACGACTTCGGGAACCGACTTTACATTCTCGTAGGTATGTTTGGTGGTGTTGTTGCGTCCCCTGCGGGAAGGGGAGAACACAACCACCGGCGGGTTAGTGCCAAAGAGGTTAAAGAAACTGAACGGTGACAGATTCGGGTTGCCGTTCCCGTCGACGGTGCTCGCAAATGCGATCGGACGCGGTGCAATGGCACCAAGCAGGATCCCGTGGATCTCCTGGAACGGAACTTCACCCGGCGTGATCGTCTTCATAGGGCCGGAAGGATGTTGGTCACACATTCGCCGAAGCCGATACGGAGTCCATCTTTTTCTGAAAACCCCCGAAAGATCACCGTGTCGCCGTCGGCCAGGAATTTGCGTTCGCTCCCATCGGGCATCTGCAGTGGCTGGCTTCCCTGCCAGGTGAGTTCCAGCATGGATCCGAACGATCCGGGATCAGGACCACTGATGGTTCCTGATGCGTACATGTCGCCGGTGTTGATGTTGCATCCGTTCACCGTCTGATGGGCCAGCTGCTGGCAAATATTCCAGTACATGTACCCGAAATTGGTCCGGCAAACCGTGGTTTCCTGCGCTCCCTCCGGTTTGATCGCCACCTCCAGCCGGATATCGAAATTCCTGTTGCCATTGAACTGAAGGTAGGGCAGGGGTTGCGGATCCTGCAAAGGACCTGCGATCCGGAACGGCTCCAACGCTTCCAGGGTAACGATCCACGGCGAGATCACCGAACCGAAATTTTTCGAGAGGAACGGGCCGAGGGGAACGTATTCCCACTTCTGGATATCTCTGGCCGACATGTCGTTGAAGAGAACGAAACCGAAGATATGTTCCTCTGCGTCCTCTGTGGTAATGGTTTCTCCAAGCTTTGTGGGACCGCATGTGACGAACGCAACCTCCAACTCGAAGTCGAGCATGTTGGTGGGGCCGAATACCGGGGCAACCTGGTCATCCCGTTTGGTCTGCCCTTTCGGCCGGTGCAGCGGTGTGCCCGATACAACGATCGACGACGCCCTCCCATGATAGCCTACAGGCAGGTGCTTCCAGTTCGGCAGCAGCGCATTCGCCGGGTCGCGGAACATCCTGCCGACGTTTGTCGCATGTTCGATGGAAGAATAAAAATCGGTGTAGTCGCCGATGCGGACGGGGAGGAGCATATGGACGGAAGACGGAAGACGGAAGACGGGAGACGGATGCCGGATCCCGGATCCCGGATTGGAGAAGATCTCCATAACCTTGTTCCGTACTGCATGTGTCACTTTTTTGCCGAGTGACATGAAATGATTCAGATAGGACACCGCGAACACTTCGGGCTTGAAGCCGGTGATGTCCTTGAAATGTCCCTGTTCCGCAAGGACAAACAGGTCGATAACGGTATCGCCGATACGGGTTACGGCATGGATGTCTCCTTCGGGGAGCTGCGCGATTCCGAACGGGATGTTTTGGATCGGGAAATCGCTCCCGGGCGGAACCGAAATCATCGGTGAGGTCTTGAGGTCGGTCATAAGGTCCCTCTTCTTTCCTGTTCCCGTTCTATGGATTCAAACAGTGCTTTGAAATTTCCTTTTCCAAAAGATTTTGCGCCCATGCGCTGAATGATCTCATAAAACACGGTTGGCCGGTCTTCCACGGGTTTGGTGAAGATCTGCAGCAGGTAACCTTCGTCGTCGCGGTCAACCAGGATGTTCAGCGCCCTGATCTCGTCCAGGTTTTCTTCGATATGACCGACACGTTCGGGAACCGTCTCATAATAGCTTTCGGGCACGGTGAGGAATTCCACCCCGCGTTTTCTCAGCGCTGCCACGGTCTTCAGGATGTTCTTGGTTGCCATCGCCACATGCTGCATGCCTGCTCCTCGATAGAACTCGATATACTCTTCGATCTGCGATTTCTTCTTGCCGGTCGCCGGCTCGTTGATGGGGAACTTGATGTACCCGTTGCCGTTGCTCATGACTTTGCTCATCAGCGCCGTGTATTCGGTGGAGATGTCCTTGTCGTCAAACGAAACGAGCTGTTTGAATCCCATGACGTTCGAATAAAACTCGCACCATGTGTTCATTTCACCCCAGTCTACATTGCCCACCATGTGGTCCACATGAAGGAGCCCTGTCTCTTCAGGCTTGTACGAGGGATTCCAG
>DAIRDK010000183.1:0-5753 GCA_036796175.1 Bacteroidales bacterium
GAACGGATCCGGCAGATCCCCGGGGTGGTTTCACTGGCCGGGGTGGTGGAGGAGAATGCACTGATGAAGTACAAGGACAAGCAGTATATCGTCACGCTGAAAGGAGTGCCGGTCAACTACGGCGAGATCAGCCGCCTCGATACCATGACCACGGAAGGCCGGTTTCTCCTGCATGCCGAGAATATCGATTTCACGGTGCTGGGGTACGGGGTGGCCTATTACCTTGACGCGCACCTCAACGACTACATGACACCGATCTCGGTTTATGTGCCGGCCCGCACCGGATCTGCCGGGGGACAGCAGACCTTCCGCACGGAATCGATCTACCCGTCGGGGTTTTTTTCCATCCAGCAGGATTACGATGTCAAATATGCGCTGGTACCCATCGGCTTTGCCCGCAAGCTGCTCGATTACGACCGGGAAGTCACCTCCCTGGAGATCAAGATCGCTCCCGGCGCCGACCCCCGGGTGGTAAAAAGCCAGGTGCAGGGACTGATGGGAGGGGGCTTTGTGATCAAGGACCGTTTCCAGCAGCAGGCATTCATCTACAAGATCATGAAATCGGAAAAATGGGCGATCTTCCTGATCCTGGCTTTTATCCTGCTGATCGCCACAGTGAATGTGATCGGATCGCTTTCGATGCTGATCCTCGACAAACGGAAGGATATTGCCGTGCTCAGGAGCATGGGGGCGAACGAACGAGCCATCCGGAGGATCTTCCTGACCGAGGGGTTGCTGATCTCCTTCGGAGGAGCCCTGGCCGGCTTGCTTCTCGGGACACTGATTTGCTGGATCCAGATGCGGTTCGGCCTGATCAAACTCGGGGCTCCCGACAGCACCTTCGTGATCAGTGCCTACCCCGTCAGCATGCAACCTGCCGATTTTGTCCTTGTCTTCTTCACCGTAATGATAATCGGTTTCCTGGCAGCATGGTATCCTGTTCATAACATCCGAAAAATGGATATCTCACTGAACCGGATGGAATAAGATTATTGTTATCTTTGTTACTTCAAAATCAATTAATAAAGCCAAATATGGGTCACTTACGTCTACTCCGCCTGTTCGTATTTGTTATGCTTGCTGCACTGCCCCTGACTTTACTCTCAGGGGAGATCCGCCTGAATCAGGGCAAATCCGAACTGAAGATCACCGGGAACGCATACCAATCGATCTCATTCACAAACTCCATAGCATCCCTGCAATACAGGGAGGTCAATACCAGTCTTGGCCTGTTCACCGAACTGTTTGTCCAGGATCATGGCTACAGCAATGTAGTTGGCAGTCCGAAGCTACCTGTTTACCGCCGTCTCATCGAGGTGCCTGTCGGAGCTTCCTTCGATATCGTCATCACCAGGCAGGAATATAAGGAATACGACTGCACCGCTTCCGGGATCGCGCACCTGGTCATCCCGGCCCAGGCCCCGGTGAGCAAAGGCATTACCGATCCTTCGCTGATCCCCTTCGAATACAATGCCCAGGTGTACCAGCAGAATGCTTTTCTCGGCGGTCCGCTGGTGACGGTGTCGCCGGTGGGGACCATGCGCGCCGTGACCCTGGCCCGGATCGAAATCGCGCCGGTTCAGTACAACCCGGTCACCGGCAAGCTGCGGATCTATGAAACCATCGAAGCCACCGTGGTGTTCAACCATGCGAATATCGGTGCCACGCTGGAGATGAAACACCGGCTGGCATCGCCCTATTTCGAGAAGGCCTACCATCTGCTGCCCAATTACAAGCAGGAGAGTGACCAGCTGATCACCACCTCCCCGGTTACCTACGTGATCATCTCCGATCCCATGTTCGAACAGCCCCTCCAGCCGTTTGTCCAGTGGAAAACCCGCAAAGGGTTCAAAGTTATCGAGGGGTACACCAACAACCCGGCGGTCGGCACCACGCTCGCTTCAATCAAGTCCTACCTCCAGGGCCTGTACAACAACCCGCCGGCAGGCTACAATCCGCCTTCCTTCATCCTCTTTGTGGGAGATGTGGCCCAGATCCCGGCCTGGACCAACAACGGACAGCCCACCGACCTGCGGTATTGCGAGTACACGAATGACAATATCCCCGAAGTCTTCTACGGAAGGTTTTCTGCCTCTAACCTGGCACAGGTACAGCCCCAGATCGACAAGACCCTGGAGTACGAACAGTACCTCTTCCCGAACGAGAGTTACCTCGACAGCTGCACCATGGTCGCGGGTGCCGATGCCTCCCACCAGATGACCTGGGGGAATGGCCAGATCAACTACGGAACGACATACTATTTCAATACCGCCCATAACCTCATATCACACACATACCTTCAGCCCGAACCTTCGGGACAGAATTACTCGTTGGAGATCCGCACCGACGTATCGAACGGGGTTTGCTACGCGAACTACACGGCCCATGGCAGCGAGAACGGCTGGGCCGATCCTTCGTTTACCATCGGCAACATTGCCTCACTGCAAAACAACCACATGTACCCGCTGATGGTCGGCAACTGCTGCCTGACGAGCCGGTATAATGTGAACTGCTTTGCCGAGGAGTTGCTTCGTGCGAACGGGAAAGGCGCCTTGGGGTACATCGGGGCCTCCAACAATTCATACTGGGATGAGGACTTCTGGTGGGGATGCGGCTATAAGGCCATCTCCGCCAATCCCACCTATAATCCGGTACACCTGGGGGCTTATGACGTCACTTTCCACGACCAGGGAGAGACCACAGACAAGTGGTACGTGACCCAGGGACAGATGGTGGTTGGCGGCAACATGGCCGTGGAAGAGTCCAACTCCAGCATGAAACTGTATTACTGGGAGATTTACAACCTGATGGGTGACCCGTCGCTTAGCGTTTATTTCTCGGTCCCGCCGGCGCTGACCGCAAACTATCCGGATATCCTGCTGCTCGGGATGACCACTTTTGCTGTTGAAACCGAACCGTACGCGTATATCGGCCTGTCGCAGGCCGGTAATTTCGTGGCCGCCCAATGCGCAGACTCGCTTGGGCAGGCCCTGTTGACTTTCGACGCGTTGTCCAACCCGGGCTACATGAATATCGTCATCACCAAGCAAAACCGCAAACCGGTCATTGACTCGGTGGAGATCATTCCGGCCTCCGGTCCCTACCTGGCGGTGACCAGTTTCACCGTCAACGATTCGCTCTGGGGCAATAACAACCACAATGCCGATTATGCTGAGACGGTCCAGCTGGATGTTACGGTCAGCAACCTTGGAGTCCAGACGGCCTATAACGTGACTTCAACCATCTCTGCAACTGACACCAATATTGTGATCACAAACAACACGTTCACCTTCGACTCGATCCCGGCCGGAGGGACCGTCACGGTTGAAGGGGTCTTTGACATCCAGATCAGGAATAATGTCACCGACCAGCACCAGGCGTATTGCGATGTAGCGTTCTCCGACGGTACGTCATCCTGGAATTCCACTCTCGTGCTGACCCTTAATGCGCCCAACCTGACAGTTGGCAGTATGGCTGTCCTGGATCCTGCACCCGGCGGCAACAACAACGGCATCCTGGATCCGGGCGAATCGGCCACCCTGAAGATCCTGACCATCAACAAAGGCCATGCGCCGGCCGGCAACGGGGTTGCACACCTGGCCGTGGCACCGGGCTCAGCCTCCTATATCATCGTGAACGATCCCGATTATTACCTGGGAGAGCTGCCGGTCAACGACTTTATCTACTCTTATTTCGATGTTATAACGAACGGAATTACCCCGACAGGAACAGTTGTCACGCTTAATTTTGAAGAAACCGGCGGGGCTTCAAGCCAATACGGCATTCAGAAGAGCTTTGACCTGGAGATCGGCGAGGTGCCCGGGTTTAACATGATGAATGCCACCATGACCACCTGCCTGGCCAATTTCTTTGATTCGGGCGGACCGAACAGCGACTATGGCAACTACGAGGACTTCACCATGACTTTCCAGCCGGCTACGGCAGGCGCCCTGCTCACGGTTGATTTCTCTGATTTCAGTGTGGAACCGGCTTCCAACTGCAATTACGACTACCTGAGCGTATATGACGGGCAGAACGTGACGGCCCCGCTGATGGGAACCTGGTGCGGGACAGACGGTCCCGGGACGCTGACTGCCACGAATGCTAACGGCGCGCTCACATTCAAGTTCCACTCGGATTACAGCGAGGCGTTCTCCGGATGGAGTGCGCAGCTTTCCTGCTCGGGCGGTCCCCTGGGCCTGATCGCCAACGCATTCCCCGCGCAGGTTTGCGCCGGCAGCACCTCCCAGTTGACAGCGATCCCAACAGGCGGTTCCGGGAATTATACGTATCAGTGGGATCCTGTGACTTACCTGGATGACCCGGCCAGCCAGGCGCCGATCTCCACCCCGGAGGCCGATATTACCTATACGGTCACCGTGAGTGACGGTACTTCGTCGCTGACTTCGTCACCCATCGTAGTCACCGTTCTTCCGGTACCTGATCCGGCTGTGGTCTACCAGACCGGCACGTTGCTTGAATCCAGCGTTGAAGAAGGGAACCAGTGGTATCTTAACGGGGCATTGATCCCGGGTGCGACCGAACAGACCTATGAAGCCACCGATCCTGGCAATTACTTTACGATCATCACCGATTCTGTCACCGGGTGCCAGTCGGAACCCTCAAATACCGCTGTCATTATCGGTATCGAAGATCCTGCCGGCGCCGGCGATGTGAAGATCTGGCCCAACCCGTTCCGCGACCAGGTCAGCATCAGTTTCAACCTCCCCGAAAGCGGGCTGGTGAAAATCTCACTGCTGGACGGTTTCGGCCGGGAGGTTGCCCGGGTTGCAGACCATGACTATAGGACAGCCGGCACCTTCAGCACAACGGTTTCAGTTTCCGGACTGGAGCCGGGTATCTATTACTGCAGGATTCAGACTGCAGGTTTCACTACGGTCCGGAAACTGATCATGTCAAGATAATCTGAAACCATAAAACGTATCCGTAAACAATACCTGATAAACATGAAAAGATCGATTCTCATCCTGGTTCTGCTTGCAGCCTTTATTGCTGGTTACAGTTCCGAATGGATCCCGGTGGGATCAAAACGGCCTGTTGACGCCAGGACCCAGGTCCTCCGTCCCGATGTATCAAGCCCGATGCTGAAATTCACCCTGGGCGGATTCATGCTCAACAAGGTGACCACCCCGCGCGGGGAAGCGTATACCGTAACCGTTGGAGAGGCTACTCCCATCCAGGAAGCCGGTGCGCCCGACCTGCCCAAGATGACCGCTTCGGTGGTCATCCCCGACCTGGCCGCCATGGAGATCCGTGTGGTATCTTCAACGTACCAGGATTTCAGCGATCTGGACATCGCGCCATCCAAAGGCGTGATCACCCGGGATATCGATCCGGCAACGGTTCCTTACCAGTATGGGACCGCTTACAGCCAGGACAAGTTCTGCCCCGAAGGATTGGCTGCACTGCGTGAACCGTTCATCGCGAGGGATCTCCGCGGCCAGACCATCGTGGTCTATCCGTTCACCTATAACCCGATCACCCGGACCCTCCGTGTTTACTATGAGCTGACCGTCGAGCTGGTGAAAACATCGGATTTGGGAACCAACCCCCTGTCCCGCGCCAACCCGGAGATCCGTGTCAACAAGGAGTGGGTCTCGATCTACACCTCTGCCTTTAAAAATTTCGACGCAGTGGATTATACTCCCCTGGATGAATACGGCAACATGCTGGTGATTTCCAACAGCGCCTTCATGGCATTTACATCCCCGATCACCGGTACGTTATGCAGG
>DAIRDK010000184.1:0-5726 GCA_036796175.1 Bacteroidales bacterium
AGCGTACTTTCTCGAGGATGCTCTGAAGGTAAGAGCCGCCGTGAAGATCCCGCTGGTCTTTGTGGGCGGGCTCAACAGCCTGGAATCGATCGAAGCAGTCCTGGAACAAGGTTTCGATTTCACCGCCTTCGCCCGGCCCCTGGTTAATGATCCGGCATTTATCAGCAAACTGAAATCAGGAGAGATCACCCGGTCGGCCTGCACCACGGCGAACTATTGCGTGGCCGCAATTTACACAGGCTCTATGGCCTGTTACCAACACCTGGATGATCTCCCGGAGAAATGGAAACAAGAATTTTCTAGCGGACCAGGATCCTGACCGTTCCCCTGTTCTCCCCTTCCGTGACTGCAGCCTGGTAAATTCCCGGAGCAAACCCGGATACGCTCAATCCTGACTCGCCCGGAGCGAAAGGTGCAGAATAGACGACTCGGCCCTGCATGTCAAAGATATTCAGTGAAGCGGTCCCGGATAACGTCCCTGCCTTCAGCCGGAATTCTCCCGACGACGGATTGGGGTAAACGGTCAGGGACAGTGTCCCACTCCGGTTATTATTGATCCCCGTGCATGATTCCAGCGTGACCGAAACCATGTCGGAGGACGGGATCGTGCATGGCCCCATGGGGGTTACCTCGCACATCAGGTCCACCATGCCTGCAGCAATGTCGCCCGGACCGGGCGTATAGATTGCGGTCAGGGCACCGGCATTCTCAAATGTGCCGTCCCCCAGGGTGGTCCAGGCAAGGCTGCTGAAATTCGAAGCGGTGGCCGTAACCGGGAATGAAGGCACATCATTGCAATAGGAGGTGTCGTTCTGACACATCACGGAACACGGTGCCTGCACCGTAACAGTCGTTGATGCGGAGGCGTTCTGGGTTCCGGAAGTAACGGTTACCGTATAAGTCGTGGTCTGCATGGGAGTCGCCGTGAAACTCTGCTGGTTCGATGTGAATCCCGGCGGATTCGAGACCCACGAATACGTATACGAGCCGCTTCCTCCTTCCGGAGAACAACTTACGAAGGAGGATGACATCATGCAAACGTCGGCGGGTGTTGCCAAGGCGGTCACGGTAAGCGGGGCTGCTGCATTAACGGTGAAGCTTCCCACCATGCCCATACCGGCATGCGGAGTGCACTTGTAATTGTAGGTCCCCGGAACAGTCGGAATATAATCATAGGTTGGGCTCGAGGAAGTGATCGGTTCATCCCAGGTTGCGGCTCCTGCAGGAATGGTCGTCGAGGTCGTGGTATGTGTTCCTGTTACCCAGACCCAATGTATGGTATCACCGGGATTTACGTTGGTTATCGTCTGAGGGTTAAAAAAATAATTCCCGACCTGGACGGTATATGTGGTACTGTATCCTGGTACGACTGCGGCAACAAGCAGGATCATTCCCAGATACAATGTTGGTAACGATATGTTTTTCATGACTATTCAAATTAAATTAGACTAAATAAAAACAAAAATATAAAATATTCTTTGAATAGCGCAATCTAATTCTCATAAAAAAAAATGAATTTTTACTTCGTCCCTCGTCCTTCGTCCCTCGTCCTTCGTCCAAGGTGCACGGATTGCCACTCTTCGACCTGGGCTTTGCTGTATTTCCACCTTTTATGCGACCACAGCCAGGTCCAGGGTTCCTCGCGGATCTGTTTTTCCAGCTCGCGGACATGTTTCTCGGTGATCTCGTAGGGGGCTGTTTCCCGGGGACGGTCCGTGATCAGGACGAACTCTCCCTCGTAGTATCCTCTTCTGATCTTTCTGACGTGCATGAAGACAACGGCGAAATCAAGTTTTTTGGAGATCTTTTCCGTACCCAGCAGAATCGGGGTTTCCTGGTTCATGAACGTGGTTCAGTATTCGATCTGGTTGATCATGGGACGCTGGTCGGTCAACACGAGCGTCAACGTCGGGATATTCCGCTGGTCGCATTCTATGATGGTGCGCAGACTGGTAGCCATGGGCACGGTCTTCAGTCCGAACTTCTCTCTCAGCCTGATAAAAAATTTATTGACGTGCTTATTGCTCAGTGGTTTATAGATGGCGAGGACCTGGTAAGGGAAATATAATGAGAGGTTCCCCAACCACTCCCAGTTTCCCGAGTGGCCGATGGCGAGTAGGATGCTTTTCCGTTGTGCATACAGGTCATTGATAACCTCCGGGTTCTTATAGGTGAACCTTGTTCTGGCCTCCTTTTCGCTAACCCTCATCCAGGCTATCGACTCGAGAATATAGTCACAGAAATGGTGATAAAAGGCGCGCGCGATCGTCCGGATCTCCTGGTCGGATTTTTCCGGGAATGAATGTTTCAGGTTCCGGTATACGGTCTCTTTCCGGTAACCGACCAGGTGATAGAGGAGGAAGAACAGGAAGTCAGACAAGGTAAGCTGCACGCGTACAGGAAGAAACGTGTAAAAAAATACGATGAAATACACCGGGTAGAACCACAACGCGTCGAGCATGAACAAGGGGAGTTTCAGGGGTTAAAATTAAGGAATTCCTGCATACGCCCGTTCAAGTGCCTCCCTCGTGATCTGCGATCCGTGCGAAGGGAGAAACAGCCGGCAATGGCTGTCCAGCAGTGCCTTCCAACTCTGCAGCAAGGCAGGAACATTGTCGCAGAAAGGAGGAAACACACGCTGCCAGGTCATGTTTACCATGTTGTCGCCTACGATCGCTAGTTCCTGGTCGATGATAACAGTCATCGACCCGTTCGTATGCCCCGGCATATGCCTGACCATCACGGAGATCCCATGGTTATTCAGATCCAGCACATCATCCACCAGGATATCGGCGGCGACCGGTTCAGTATGGATGAAGAGCCTGATCCTGTTTTCGTCCAGGCGTTGCAGCCACTTCAGCGGCCCCTTCACCACTGCAGGCAACGAGCTGAACCCATCCTGCAGGAATCCTGCTTCCGACCTGTGCACGGCGATCGGCATGGCGAATTTTCCTTTCAGGAAGGCGGCATTGCCGGCATGGTCAACATGGGTATGGGTCAACACGACGAGGTCAGGCCCTTTTGGCCCCAGCAGATGCAGAATTCTGCGATAAAGTCTCCTGCGGTCGAACCGGACGGATGTATCAGCAATCAGTGAGAAGTGTTGATTCCGGACTACGAACACGTTGGATCGCCCGGAGAGGATCCGGATGATCTCGGTGCCGTTGGATGTGGTCCAGGATTTCATAAGATTAACCGATCAGTCGTGGAATCTCCAGGTGACACCAAACCGGAACGCCCCGTCCTGCATGGGATAATTGGGCACCATAAAATAATCCCGGCCCATCCACCCGGCATTGAAATGGGAGTACATGATGAAGAGGCGGGCACGCTGGATCTTGACATTAAGAAAGACATCCATGTAGATGTAATTGCCCGTCTTCTGCCCGTACTGGAGGTAGAATGCACGCGAATCAGGCATGTATTGGTTGCTGAAGTAGGCGGTATTGTAAAAGAAGTTGAGGCCCGGCTGCAGCGTAGCGGCCCCTTTGAACAGCTGCTGGGTAAACATAACCGTCAGGTTCCCTGCAAAATCAGGCACCTGGAGGGAATCGGTTCCCTGCACGTTCTGGTAGGCCAGCTGGGCCGTGAAGGAAAAACGCCAGACCGGCAGTTTGCCCCGCAGCATGGCGACGAAATACCCGATCTCCCGGTCCAGCTGGGCAGGCTGGGCATCCGGGCCCAGGTATGCATACCGGTTGATGCGGCTGAGGCTGACCGCGGCATTCAGGTATTTGCGCTCATACCAGGCTGTTCCTGAAACGACGCCCTGCTTTTCAAACGCATGATACCACCGGAAGTGGTTGCTGTTGAAGCGGTGGAGGAACCATGAGGGTTCCTGGAGCGCATAGGTGCCCGCAAAGTGGATGGTACCGGCATGGCCGCCTTTTTTACCGGGAACGATCCCCAGGTCGGCACGAACCTGGAAATCCCCGCCATTGTAATCGCCGATCACATAAGAAGCGTACCCCTCGAGCCGCAGTCCGTAGTATGGCTGGAACGCCACGGCACCGTAAGGGATCCACTGGCTGAGGTAGCTTTTCCCTTCCAGGTCCGACACCTCGATGTATTGGTATTTGATCCGGAAGTCGAGTTGGAGGATCTTGAACTGTTTATTGGACTTGAGGGTGGGATTGGTCCAGCCCAGCTCGTTGATGATTTTTTTAACCGTGATGGAATCCGCAGTCGTGGCGCTGTCATAGAAGATTTGCGGATAGAAACCGCTGGTCGGGTTGTCATCCAGGTAATTCTGGATCTGCCTGTTATACTGGAAGGAGTAGATGATCCGTCCGAGGTTGAACGATTTCCTTGCGGATTTGGTTGAATCCTGTTTCCTGTTTTCGCGGGATGAGATGGTGAAATAATTTTTCATGTAGAACCCCGATTCTTTCACCCGGTTTTCA
Source organism: Bacteroidales bacterium (assembly GCA_036796175.1). Taxonomy (GTDB): domain Bacteria; phylum Bacteroidota; class Bacteroidia; order Bacteroidales; family FEN-979; genus DAIRDK01. The sequence continues at coordinate 4,404 of DAIRDK010000184.1, forward strand.
GCCGATGCAAGGTTAACGGGGATCACGAACCGGTTGGTTTCGATGTTTTGGGTAAAGAGGCTGTCGCTGGTGATTCCCCCGTTTTCCTGGTTTTTGATCCGGTTGAAGATCATGTTGGCGATGACGGCGTACCTGTGGTCGGGGGTGAAGTATTGGGCAGTGAGGACGAAGTTGATAATATTGTCTCTCTGACGCTGGTAGGCCCCGGTTGAGGAAAGCACCCGCAGGTCGAAGCCCAGGTTCAGGCTTTTATAAAGATTCCGGCTGAAGGAGGCATCGAAGCAGAGTTCTTTTTTCGAACCCTGGACGTAATGGATATCGGTATAGGTTTTCAGCACCTTGTAATACCTGACGCTGTCGTTCTGGAAGAGCCAGGGGTCGAATGTATGGATGCCATAGTCGAAGCCGGAGGTGGTTCTGAGGATGGGGTAGGGGACGAGGCACTGGCTGGCCGAGCCGGTGTTCCCAAGGACTTGCTGGAGGCGGTTATTGCGGTACACGGCATTGTAGTCGGTGGTATTTTCGATGGCTGTGTCGACAGGTTTGATGTTGACGCGGCCGTACTGGTCGAAGTTATTGTAGAAAAAGAAGGCGAGGGTGGAGTCGTACCGGGTTTTGGTTGTATCGGCCGGTTTAGGCGGAGGGGTTTCCCGTTCTTCATCCTGGGCCCGGGCAGTCAGGGTGAGGAGTATGATCAGGCAGGGGATGAGCAGGAGCAGGCGTTTCATCGGGGGTGGTTGTACCGGCAAATGTACGAATTCTGCAAAAAAAAATCCCCCCCGAGAATTCGGGGGGGATTAGAAAAGATCGGCGACGACATACTCTTCCGCTTGGTGTAGCAGTACCATCTGCGCGGGTGGGCTTAACGACTCTGTTCGGAATGGGAAGAGGTGATCACCACCGCTATAGTCACCGTAATATCTTGCGTTGTACGGGCGGCTCGGCGAGTCGCCCCAACGATAAATTACGACAATAAAGAAAGAAAATACAACCGATAATCCCAGGATCACCACTAATTAGAGAAAGCTTACGGGTAATTAGTACTACTCGGCTTTGACATTACTGTCTTTACACCTGTAGCCTATCAACGTCATGATCTATAACGACCCTTAAAGGAAGTCTCATCTTGGGCTGAGTTTCGCGCTTAGATGCTTTCAGCGCTTATCTCATCCAGACATAGCTACTCTGCGGTGCGGCTGGCGCCACAACAGGTACACTAGCGGTCTGTCCAACTCGGTCCTCTCGTACTAGAGTCAGGTGCCCTCAAACTTCCAACGCCCACAACAGATAGGGACCGAACTGTCTCGCGACGTTCTGAACCCA
>DAIRDK010000185.1:0-5627 GCA_036796175.1 Bacteroidales bacterium
GGGACAAGACCCGGAAACTGATCGATACGATCCGGAACCGGGTACCCGGAGTAGCCATCAGAACGACTCTGATCGTAGGTTACCCGGGAGAAACTCCTGCCGAATACAGGGAACTCAGGGATTTCATCACGGCAGGCCGGTTCGAGAGGGTAGGGGTGTTCACTTATTCGGAAGAAGAGGGAACTGCCGCCTCCCGGCTCCGTGATTCAGTACCCGTCCGGGTCAAACAGGAACGGGCCCGGGAACTGATGGAACTTCAGGAGAGGATTTCCCTGGAGATCAACAAGAGCAAGATCGGAACGATCATGAAAGTGATTGTGGACGGGAAAGAAGGCGATCACCTCAACGGCCGGACTGAGTTCGATTCACCTGAAATAGATAATGAAGTGCTGATCCGCAATGCATACAATAAAATCAAACCCGGACGTTTCTATCATCTCAGGATCTCCGGAGCCGGGCCCTATGATCTCTATGTTGAATAATCGTATTTTTGATTAAAATTTCAAACCATGAAAACATTCCGACTTGTTTTGATTGCTGCAATCCTGACCCTGCCTTTGCTGCAGTTCGCCCAAACCCCGATGATCTTCTTCCAGGGCGATTCCCTCAATAAAATGAACGAAAAGAACCTGAAAACCGGGTTCTGGATGGAACGGAACGGGGAATATACCCACCAGGGTTACTACATCGACAGCAAAAAAGACGGGAACTGGGTGACCTTCCTCTCAAACGACATGATCTTCAAACTTGAAACCTGGAAGAACGGGGTAAAAGACGGCCTGTCCCTGCAATTCGACCGCAAGTCGAAACTCACCGCCATGGAAAACTACCGCGGAGGGGAGCTGAACGGACTCTGTATCTATTACGCTCCGGCCAACGACTTTCCCCAGAAAGAGATGAGTTACAACATGGGGAAGCTGGAAGGCATGTCCAGGATCTTCTATGAAACCGGCAAGATCCAGGAAGAATCGTTCTACAAGGACAACCTGAAAAGCGGTCCCTCGCGCTGGTATAACAAAACGGGCCGGATGATCGCCATGTACAACTACCAGGGCGGTCAGTTCGAAGGGATCCAGCGAACCTATTATGAGAATGATACCACCCAGTGCATATCCAACTACTCCAATAATCTGCTGAACGGCGATTACAAGGAATACTACCGCAACGGGGTCCTGAAAGTCTCCGGCAAATACCTTAACGGACTGAAGGAGGGCGACTGGATCGAGTACGACGAGACCGGGAAACGCATCAATCTGACCAGGTATAAGAACGGCCAGACCAAGTAAGCATGAAGCCCCTTAACAATCCCTTCACGGCGTTTGAGGAGTATGACTGTTTCGGCTGCTCCCCGGATAATCCGTTAGGTTTAAAAATGCAATTTTTTGAAGAAGGGGAAGAGATCATTTCCGCCTGGAATCCGGGCATCCATCACCAGGGTTATCACAAGGTCCTGCACGGAGGAATCCAGGCTGCCCTGATGGATGAGATTGCCAGCTGGGTGGTGTATGTTAAATTGAAAACCGCCGGCTTTACATCAAAAGCCGATGTGAGGTATAAACAAGCCGTTTTCGTCGACAGGGGCACCATTACCTTGCGTGCCCACTGCCGTCAGATGAGACGGAACCTGGCCGACATAGCAGTTCAGCTGTTTGATTCCGATCATCAACTCTGCTCCGAGGGGACGTTCACCTATTTCACCTATACCAAGGAAAAAGCCCGGGAACATATGTATTATCCCGGGCCCGAAGCCTTTCTCAGGGAACCGTGACCGATCCCTGTTAATATTTTTTACCGGTCCGTTTGTTCCGGACCACATAATCCTTTTTAACCGGCTGTGACTTCATCGCATACCGGCTTTTATAATTTGTCCGGTTACGGACGCTGCTCTTCTTATTATAGGTATTGTCACGCTGGCACATGGTCTTTCCCGGAGAGGTACAGCCGGCACCTCCGGCGATTAAAAACATTCCTAAAAGCAACGTGAAAATAGAAAACCTGATCGACCTGCTCATGTTCGGGTGTTTACTTTTACTGCGTAAATTTAATACAAATAAATGCAACCGGAAACAAAAAGATGTATCTTTGTTCGTATACCAATCAAACTCTATAATTATGAAAAAGACTTGTATCCTGAACATTCTTCTCGCATTGATTTTACTGGTTCCTGTTACGGTTTTTTCACAAAAAGGCGAATGGGTGAACCAGGTCCTTATAGGTATCGGAGGTAAATTTGAAGTCTCTCCGCCCTTCAGCGATTACGTTAAGATGATGAAATATGATCCGGCAACACAAACCACCAATCTGTTTAATACCATTTATACACAGTCAGTACAGGACATCCTGATCGCAGGCGATTTTGCCTATGTAGCCGCCCAGGATTCCATTATAAAATATGACATCAACTCCTATCAGAGGGTTGCAGCTATTGCCGACTCGGGAATCTCAAAACTGGGCCTGTACTACGACCGCCTGATCGTTTCCAAACAATGGCCGGTGGTCCGCTTTTATGTGGAAGTGCTCAATGCGAATTCGCTGGCATTGCTTGACCGCATCCAGTTCATTTCAGGCGACTGCGGTGACGTTTTCTGCACCAAAGATTCTGTTTACGTGGCCGTTAACGGCGGATTTTCGGGAACAGACGGAAAACTGGCCGTGATCGCACCCGGCGTATGGGACCTGGCCCGTGAGATCGATTTCGGTCCACAGGCATTGGGCATGTACGACCTTTACTATTATGACGGGAATATCGTTTCCATCAACCGCACTCCGTATGGAGCTACCACTGGCAGCTTTTCATTCTATAACACCTATACGTATACCGGGACGACCGTTACCGTTGACCAGGCCGTTAGTGATGGGTTCGGCGTGATCGACAGCATTCTCTACCTGAAGGTGAACGAAGGAGTGGGAACCTTCAACCTGAAATCCCGTGAGATGATCGATACCGCACTGATCCCTGACCCGGGGTCTGCAAGCCATATCTATATCACATCCGGGTCAACCGATTACCTCAATGATTACCTGTACCTGAATGTGAGTAACCGGACTAATTGGGGATTCTGCGCGGTCTTCTCAACCGACGGCGATTCCCTGACCTCGTTCACTACCGGGATCAGCCCCGATGCCATTGCCCTCGATTACCGCGTACCGGTCGGTGTTCATGAAAACCACGCAACTTCCCCGTCTGTTGCCCTTTACCCGAACCCGGTGACGGATAAAGTCAGAATCCAGTACTTTGGCGAAGGAACCGTATCTGAATATTCTGTCATGGATCTAACAGGACGAACAGTAGCCCGCGTCTCATGGGACGGCACAGGCAACACGACCGTGATCGACTGCTCCTCACTGCCATCGGGGATCTATTTCCTGCTGGTAAAAACCGATAAGAATACCCTGACCAGAAAGTTTATTAAGAACTAACAGGAACAAAGAACGGCCCTTGGTTCCAATGGTTCCGGGGGTCGTTTTTTATTTACTATATGATCATGCCGATGCGGAAAGTACTTATTCTCGGTTTCATGTTCGCCGCGATCGCTGTACGGGCCCAATTCCCACCGCCTGCAGGCCAGCCCGGAAGCACGGCGATCCATTTCGACAGCACCTGCTTCAAGTTCTGGGCGGATTCCTGCACCGTGATCCGGGGCTTTGTGAATATATCTGATACTACGTTTACCTACGAAGGCCAGAACAGGGCGTTCTACGGGTCTCCTTCAGATGCGAAAGGTGTCCCCGATGAATTTACCGTGAGCCTGGGCGACGGAGGAAGCGCATTGCTCACGTTCCCGGTCAGTATCGGGAACGGTCCCGGTTATGACTTCGCCGTGTTTGAGAATGCCATTAGCGATGTCTTCCTGGAACTGGGTTTTGTGGAAGTCAGCTCCGATGGCTCGCATTTCGTCCGGTTTCCAGCCATCTCCCTTGTGCAGACAGCCGTACAGGTCCCGACCTTCGGGTCAACAGATGCCACCCTGATCAACAACTTCGCCGGAAAATACCGGGCATTGTACGGAACCCCGTTCGACCTGGATGACATTAAGGATAGCACGGGCATCGACCTCCAGCGGATCACTCGGGTCCGTATCGTCGACGCCATCGGCTGCATTCAACCTGCCTTTGCCAGTTACGATAGCGAAGGACTCCCTGTGAACGACCCCTGGCCGACCCCGTTCCATACCTGTGGTTTCGATCTCGATGCCGTAGGGGTGATCAACCTGGGAGCCCAGGCTATTCCAAACACGACCGGTCCAAGTACATTCATCATCTATCCAAACCCGGTGGGCGATCTGCTCTCCGTTGCATGCGGAGAACATAAAGCCCTCCTTACCCTTTTATCATCTGACGGAAAGATCATCATCGAAAATATGCTGGTCGACCGCTATGCTGAACTCCCCATGGCGAATGTCCCGCCCGGGCTGTACATCTGCAGGATTATCTATTCCGACGGATCAACAGCCGGCAGGACGATCTTGAAAAATTAACCATTCGCAGGAACGGTAAACGTTGTCAAGGATCGGAAAATACATCTTCTGTTACTCCTTAATCATGGCCGGATTCGTTAAGGCTCCGGTCATGTTTGCTCAGAGTTTACGGGATACCCTGAAGCTTAGGGAATTCGAAGTGGTCTCAAGTTACCCGGTCAATAATATCGGCTTTAAGAAAGTGAGAATGGACAGCATTCTCCTGATGCCCAATATCAACGCGAATCTCTCGACCATCCTGTCGCAGTATTCCACGATATTCATCAAATCATACGGCAACGGCAGCCTTGCCACGCCTTCCTTCAGGGGCACTTCCGCGCACCACACCCAGGTCGAATGGAACGGGATCTCACTCAATTCACCGATGCTTGGTCAAACTGACCTGACTCAATTACCGGTATCACAGTTTGACGGGATTGAGATCCTGTATGGCGGGGCAGGGATATTCAATTCCAGCGGAGCCTTCGGAGGCATCGTCAACCTGGTCAGCAATCCCGATTGGAATAATGACGTTGACGTCACCCTGGCCCAGACCATAGCCTCGTTCGGAACTTATACCACCAGCCTGAACGCGGCCGCAGGAACAAATAAGATTCAATCCATTACCAAGGGGAACTTCACAACCTCCCGGAACGATTTCAAATTTTACGACGAAAACCTCGATACCACAAGGCGGCTGGAAAACGGAGCATACAACCAGTATGGGCTTTCCGAAGATCTGTTCATCCGTTTCGGAGAACAGCACTACCTGTCGGTCAAACTATGGTATAGCCACGATTACCGCGAGATCCCGCCGAATATAACCTACCTGGGGCCGTCTTATTCCGACACCCAGGAGGAAGAATCGGTACGTGGCCTGGTTGAATACAAATTCCTGGAAAAACAATACAACATCACGGTAAGGTCCGCACTTATAGATGATTATCTAAGGTATCGGAACGATACCATGGATGACAGGCACAGATACCTCTCATCGGTCAACAGGATCCGGCTGAATTGGCTGAGTATCAAAAGTATCTCTATTAAACCCGGGCTGGATCTTACTTACGACCGCGTGGTTTCAGACGCCTATGACGAAGTGAAGCACCGGATCCTGACCGGTCTTTTCGGGGAGATTGTAGCCGAACCATGCAAACCATTGAAATTGTC
>DAIRDK010000186.1:0-1708 GCA_036796175.1 Bacteroidales bacterium
AGAACGACTGAACTTCCCACATGCCCTACCCCGCAAAGGAAAGTGACCCAGGCTGTTTTGCCTGCTGACCAATTCCTGGCCTTTGAGATCACAATAAAAGGGAGGTAATGATCAGGACCGAACAGCGTGTGAAAAAAGCCAATGGACAAAGCCGTAACAGTCAGTATGAGCAATTCGCTGTTCATGCAAACGGAAAGTCAGGCCCGATTTCATGACCGCCTGCCCTTCCGTCTTGTAAAAATAATGAAAATTCCGTTATTCCGGGAAAAATGACAACGTGATCCTGTAAAGCTGGCCAATGGGATAGCTGAGCTTGTTGAAGTCCAGCTTGGACGCCAGTTCCTTCACATAATTCTGCAATTCCAGGTTCTCGGATGTAATTCGCTTGATGACGATATTCCCCTCTGCAGATAATGTAAAGAGAACATCCACCCGGCCTGAAAGAGCCTTGTTGTACCCGAAATCAGGATAACTGACCGATTTGTTGAACTGCTTGTAAATCGCCTTTGCAGCATAATCCGGGATTTTTCCTTCCCTGGATTTGGCGTACCCTGAAGATATTGAACCAACGAATAACAGGGTGACCACGGATATGATGATTGTGATTTTCATGATGTTACGGATTTAAATAATCGCTGCAAGATACCACGAACCGCGGCCTGGTAAAAGCGTTGAAATACTCTAAATGATAAGTATTTTGACCCACCGCCAGGAATGGATTTTTTATTGCATTTAATTTTTATTTAGACTTATTTTATATTATATTTGTTCTTTGATTCCATAAATTCAGAACAGTTATGAAAAAATTTCTGATTGAAGTCCCTCATGGCGCCGATCAGGCAGCTTGCAACCAGGCCATCCGGGTGTTCATGGACTCCGGGTCTCATTTTCTGACCCATGCGGAGTGGGGGTGCAAGGATGGCGAGCATAAAGCGTGGATTATTGTGGAAACCGAAAATAAAGAAGAGGCACGAACCATTGTTCCGCCCTTATTCCGGCCGGTGGCAAAAATCACCCGGTTGGTCCGGTTTACTCCCAATGACCTCAGAAATGCTGAACTGGATCATTTAGCGGTAGAGGGTCTAGCCTGAGGAGCGGAAAACATATAAACGTTTTCTGCGTATTATTTATTTCCATAATTTTAGGTCTTCATTCCCTGATCACACTAATAAAAATGAAGACCATGAAAAAAATTTACATCCTGTTCATCCTCGGTGTGCTTTACGCCGTTTCCGTAAGTGCCCAGTACACGCTGTTCTCCGAAAGGCAGCCCATCCCCCGGGATTCTCCGGACTTTACATTTGACTCCCTCAACGTTTCCTACCAGGGCTCCTGGGGTTTCGGCCAGAGTTTCTCCATCTCGTCAAATTCAACCGGAACCATCGTATTTATCGGATCCGGGGCAGGCGTCATGATCATGGATGTAACTGATCCGGTCAATCCGGAAAAGATATCGGAGATCAGTGCACGGGGGCTGGTGGATGCCATCTATTTCGATGAACCGGCCAACCGGCTTTACCTCTCTGCATATTTTGCAGGATTCGAGATCTGGGACGTCAGCAACATGACCGAACCGGTGAGATTGGGCGGAGGAGAGGCCACCGGCTTGCCACGAGGCGGGATATTCGCCAACGGAAATTACGTATATGTGGTGACGGTTGCCGACGGGGTGCAGGTCTTTGATGTCAGTGACCCTTCCAACCCGGTC
>DAIRDK010000186.1:1808-5521 GCA_036796175.1 Bacteroidales bacterium
TCCCGGGTGCAGGTCCAGGGAAATTATGCATACGTCGGCAACGCAACCAGCCCCGGTGGCGGGATCAACGTCGTGGATGTATCCACTGCGACAAGCCCCCAGCTGGATACCACCTACGACGCTTATGCCGAGAACCTCACCGCGAAAGGGTCGGTGCTGGCCTTCACGGGTTCGAACCTTTCGTGTACGTTCCTGGATATTTCCGACTCCGCTCTGCCGGAATTCGCCAGCAGTTACCTGCTTCCTGTCATGACCATGGACCTGGAGGTGAACGGGAATTACGCGTACACCGGCAATAACGGGTTCAGGGTGTTTGATATTACCGATAAAACCCATCCCGTGCAAATCGGCTATGACTCGACGGATGGAGCCATTGCCAGGCTGTCCGGAGATAAGGCGGTCTATATACGCGAAAGCATGACGGCGAACAACCCGGTGATGGTCATGGATGTTTCCGATCCGGCAAACCCCGGTTTTCTTGGCCAGTACATGGCCCCGGTAATGACCAATGACCTGGAAATCAAGGATCATTATGCATTCGTCGCCTGCTGGTGGGATGGCATCCGGGTGGTCGACTTCCAGGATCCTTCGCATCCCGTGCTCGTGGCACATAAAATGGGCTGGTTCACAAATGCTGTCCCCGGCGTGGATTACTGCTACGTCCAGGCCCTTGATATCGAAGGGAATTATATTTATCTTATAGATTATCAGCCGTTTACCGGCGAAGACACCCGGGGATTGTATATCCTGGACATCTCGGATCCGACCAGCCCGGTATTTGTTTCCCGGTTCACCGACTTTATCAGTGGCGGATATGATATTGATGCTGTGGGTGATTTTGTCTATGTTGCCGATATGTACGGCGGTGTGGAGGTGATCGATGTGACCGATAAGCTGTCACCGGTCGGACGGGGCTATGTCACCCTCCCGGATGTGGCCAACGGGATCAAAGTAAAGGAAAACCATGCCTTTGTGGCCTGCTATATCAACGGTGGGGTACAGGTAGTGAACGTTACCGATCCCGATAACCTGCTCATCGACGGGTATTATGTCCCATCCGGTTGTTTCGGCCTCGGGGTGAACGTCCAGGGCAACGATATCTTCCTGGCCGACGGAGCCGGGGGGTTCCAGATCTACAATACCACCCTGATCACCGGGAGCGATCCTCAGGATCCTCCTGCAGCAGCCTTATCAGCATTTCCCAATCCCTTTAGTGATCGTATCATGATCAAGGTCCCGGGGGATGCGGTCGGCAGTCTTTCGGTCCATGATGCCTCAGGCAGGCTGATCGCGACACTCCTGCCACGCAAAGGATCATCAGGTACATTGGTCTATGAATGGAATGGCCAAACCTCCTCAGGGGAAGAGGTCAAGCCGGGATTTTATTATTACAGCGATCAATCCGGCACTATAACAGGGAAAATGGTGAAAGTGCTATAAACTCATCCACGTGGTCCTGTCACTTCTGAACCACTGTCACCTTACCCGAGATGGCTGTCCCGTCGCTTCCGGTGATCCGGAGAATATAAGAACCGGCTGACAGGCTTTCCGGCATGACCAGGGTGACGTTCCCGGGAAGGGTGTTATCCATGACCGTTTGGCCCTGCATCGTGATCAGCCTGAAATGATAGACCTCTTCAGGCTGCAAGCCGGGGCATTGTATCGTTTCCCCCGGGTGAAGCGGGTTACGAAACATACAGAGGCCGTTTAATCCCTGCAACTCAGGGATCCCGATATAGGATGAATAGAAGTGCTCGGATCTGGAGGTGTTGACCCATGCCAGGTTCTGGTGATCATAATCTTCATATAATTCCACGGTCAGGTTCCTGTTCCCGTCCCAGGTGTTTGTCTTCCGCCAGGAGGGGATCCAGGTGCTGCCCGGGAGTTCAAGGGTCTGGTACAACGCTTCCGTGAGAAGGCCATCCGCATAGGTGCTGACGGTCCGGGAACCATCGTAATATTCGTTGGTTTGATAATTGATGTCTTTGTGCCAGGTCTCCGTCTCGTTCCCGTTTTCATCTCGACAGGAATATTCATAATCCATGAACTGACTGATGGCGGCAATCCAGGTGGAACTTAGTGTTTCGTGAAGCATTCCGTTCGCGTGATAATTGTAAACCTCTTTCCGGTCATTGTCCCAGGCTTGCTGGGCATCGTCCCATTCATAAGATTCTGCCTGCGTCTTATGGCCGTTTTCATCGTAATGGTAGTTGATCCTGACCGAGTTCTTCCAGTCGGCGACCATCTCATCCCACGAGTAAATGTAATTGGCTACGAGCCATCCTGATGAGTTGTATTCATAGGTCATCCTGGAAGAAAAGTTCCAGTCGCTGGTTCCGGTATTCCATACGGAGAATATCATCTCCAGGATCTCACCCAGCGGCGTGTATGCAATTTCGTAATACTCTGCATTCATCCATGCAGATAATCCTTCGATCCAGACTTCCACCAGGGAGCTGATGGCATTTCCCTGTCCGTCGTATGTAATGGTGATCCGGGAAAAGTTCTTCCAAGTTTGCGTGGCCGGATCAAGATTTTTATGCAGTTCCTGCATGCTGCCAGGCGAATACGTATAGGTTGTCCGGTTTCCGCCGGTGAAGCTGTTGGTCGCGGCATCATACGCTTTTGCTTCATATTCGGTGATGTCGCCGTTGCTGGCGTAGAACGCATGATAAACCTCCACCCAGGCCTGGTCGGATGGATCCCACACCATCCTGAACATGTTTTTCGGGGTCGTGTGGTCTGAATAATACTCATTCGAGTAGTTATCATCATTGATCCATTCCGACAGATTGTAATCCCAGCGGATGGCCAGGAGTTCGGTCAGCATCCCGCTGCCGTTGAAGGTCCGGAGGGTCCTCCGGTCCCGTTGCCAGGAATTGCCAATGGAATTCCAATGTAAATACCAGGAAGAATCCTGGCGCCAGGCGGTAGGTGAGAAAACCGATTCGTCAGGTGAAACCGTTCCCGGGATGGGAGCATTGAACGGTGCGGGAAGGGAGATCTGGGCATTTGCAAGGAGGGAAAGCAGGATGCATCCTGCAGCAATCAACAGGATCTTACGTTTCATATAGCTGTTTTTGGTATGTAAATTTACGACTTTTCAGATTCCCGGCCAGGTTGCTCCTTCATCGCTTCGTAGTACTGCCTGATCACCTCTTTGGCGTTATCATAATCCCGTTGGGCGACAAAGACCCGGTTGACCGGTAATCCGCCCTTGGCATCCCATGGTACTACGGCCCCGTCACCGCCGTACATGATGAATGCTTCGATCTCCGCATTATCCAGGAGACTTTTTATCAGCCCCACTTCCCAGGCTGTGCCCGAGAAGACTTCATAAGGGGAATCCAGGGTATAGTCGTTCTTGTCGGTCATGAGGATCAGCGATTGGTCATATAAAAGTAAGAAATAAAACCTCAGTGCTTCACTACCCAACGCTCTCTGGCCAGCAGCATAGTTCCTGAGTATAGGGTCGCCAGGTAAATCCCGTCAGCAAGGTGCGACGCATCCAGCTGGCAATACTTTGCGCTGGAAACCGGACTTCGCAATATAACCTTCCCGGTCATGTCGGTGATCCGGATTTCGGCATCGTTCACATTCAGGCTTTCCGGAAGTTTTACAGTTGCCTGTTCCGCAGAAGGATTCGGGAGAATGGTCAATGGTTCCGGACCCGGGTTCAGGCTTCCTGAATTCAGCACCCAGGCGAATTTGTA
>DAIRDK010000187.1:0-5506 GCA_036796175.1 Bacteroidales bacterium
TTCGCGGAAGAGAAGGAACGGTTTTTTACCGGTGAGATCAAAAAGCTGAAAATCATACTGGATCAGGCCGTTGAGCGTGGAGAAATACGGAAAGATATTAATACATACGTGGTCGCATTGAACTTTTTCTCGATCTCAGTTGGTATTGCAGCTGATATGTTCCGCCAGAATTCTCCCGATCAGGCCATCGAAGCATTCCAGGCCCAGATGTATGGCCTGTACAACCTGTTAAAAAGCCAGTCGACCTCGTGAGTTTTCCAATTTTTTTTATGATTTGACATACCGGTCGTTTAGTATGAATGAAAAAATAAAACCCTAAACCAATGAAAAGAGCAGTCAATTTCAGTCTGATCCTGGTCCTCGCCGTTGCTTGTTCCCATGAAAAGCCAAAGGACCAGGCCGCCGGCAACAGGATCAAAGTCAGTGTGGCACAAGCTACCCTGGCCCCGGGCGCACACGAGCTTTCATATAGCGGAACCATTGAAGCATGGCAAACCATTCCGCTTTCGTTCCAGGTTTCGGGTATTGTGGAAGAGGTGTATGTCGATGTCGGGGATGAAGTAAAACAGGGACAACTGCTTGCGGTTATTGACGACGCTGATCTCCGAAACATCTACACAACCACCCTGGCGAAATTTAACCAGGCCCGGGATGCCTACGACCGACTTAAAAAGGTTCATGAGGAGGGCAGCCTGCCTGATATCAAGTGGGTCGAAATGCAGACCAATCTCGAACAGGCCAAGGCATCCATGGACCTGGCACAAAACAACCTGGATAAATGCAGGCTGGTGGCTCCTGTAAGCGGCATGGTCGGCCGCCGGAATATCGAACCCGGCCAGACCTCCATTAGCCTGGTCTCCGCCCCGATTGAACTGGTCCGGATCGAAAAAGTCCTCGTTAAGATCGCAGTCCCCGAGAACGAGATCAATAAAATAAAGAAAGGACAACAGGCGACGGTTACCTCCGTAGCCGCCAACGGGATGACCTGCCAGGGAACCGTCATTAACATAAGCCCCGTGGCGGAAATGATGTCGCGTACCTACACGGTGAAGATCGTGGTCGGTAATCCGCGAATGGACCTGAAACCGGGAATGGTTTGCGATGTCAGGCTCGACACCGGTGAGGGAACCAAAGTCCTGGTTGTGCCTTACCAGGCCGTTGGCAAGGATAATGACGGAAAGAACTTTGTTTTTGTGGTCAATCCCGGTGACATGTCCGTTAAGAAGCAGATCGTCAGCGTAGGCCGCTATAACGGTTCGGGGATCGAGATCACGGCCGGACTCGCGGAAGGACAAACTATTGTGACTGCCGGGATCGAAAAGCTGTCCAATAACTCCCAAATCGAAATGTAACATGAGATCCGACAAGATAGATATCATTGGGGTGGTCATGCGCAACCACAACATCGTGATCCTGATCACTCTGTTGCTGATGATCGTGGGGGTGTACGCCCTGGTTTACATGCCGCGAAACGAATACCCCCAGTTCACCATCCGGCAGGGCGTCATTGTGGGCATTTATCCCGGCGCTACCTCCGCCGAAGTGGAAGAACAACTGACACGTGCTGTCGAGAACTATATCTTCAGCTACCAGGAAGTAAATAAGGAAAAGACCTATTCGCTTTCGAAAGAAGGAGTGATGTACATTTTCGTCGAACTGAACGACAATGTGAAAAATGCCGACCAGTTCTGGTCAAAAATGAAACATGGCTTGAACGAGCTGAAGATGACCCTGCCGTCAGGCGTTCTCGCCCTGGTCGCCAATTCAGATTTCGGCGATACTTCGGCGATCCTGATCACCCTCTCTTCCGATACGAAAAGTTACAAAGACCTGGAAGAGCAAGTCAGACGGCTGGAATCGGAATGCAGGAAGATCCCCGAAACGTCGAAGATCAGGCACTACGGCCTGCAGAAAGAGAAGATCTATGTCAATGTCAAACCCGAACTGCTGAATGAATACAGCATCAAGTCCATTTCCCTGCTTGGTTCTTACCAGCTCAACGGGATGGTGAATTACGCCGGCGTGCTGAAGGACGGGAAGAATGAGCTGGCGGTTCACCTTCCTGCCAGTTTCGCTTCCGAGAATGACCTTGCCGAACAAATCGTGTATGCAGATCCTTCAGGCAATGTGATCCGCCTGAAAGATGTGGCCACCATTGAACGCCGGCTGGGCGAGCCGGACAGCTTCATCCGGCAGAACGGCATGAAGACCGTGCTTGTTTCGCTGGAGATGCAGCCTGGAAACAACATCGTCCGGTTCGGCAAATCAGTTGACGAGGCGCTTGGGCGTTTCGAACAGAATTGTCCGAAGGACATCAGGGTGGCCAAAATATCGGAGCTGCCAAAATACGTCGACGACTCGATCACCAACTTCATGAAGGAATTCCTGATCGCAATCGCTGCAGTGATCCTCGTGACCATGCTCCTGCTCCCTTTCCGGATCGCCTCGGTGGCTGCCGTGACTGTTCCCGTTTCGGTGCTGATCACACTGGGGATCCTGTATGCCATGGGGATCGAGCTCCACACCGTTTCCCTGGCTACCCTGATCGTTGTGCTTGGGATGATCGTGGATAATTCGATCGTGATCATCGACAACCACGTTTCCCGGCTTGACTCAGGCGGGTCTCCCTGGCATACTGCCATTTTCAGTGCAAAAGAACTATTTACCCCGATCCTTACGGCTACCCTCGCCATCTTTGCCGCGTATTTCCCGCTCAACTTGTTCGTCACCGGGACGGCAGGTGAGTTCATAGAAACGATCCCGGTCGTGGTGGGCGTAGCCCTGACCGTTTCGGTGCTGGTAGCCATTTTCCTGGTGCCCTATCTGAATTACAGTTTTATCAAGCGGGGATTGAAAAAACGCGATCCTTCATCAGCCCGTAAATCATTGTTGGAGGTATTGCAGGGATGGTATGACCGGTCGCTCGTACAGGCATTTCATTACCCGAAGACCGTAATCGGTGTGGGTGTCGTGCTCATTGCGCTGGCCATGTTCCTGTTGTTCAAACTGGACCGCCAGCTTTTCCCGACCGTTGAACGCAACCAGTTCCCGGTGGAGATTTACCTGCCTTCCG
Organism: Bacteroidales bacterium; assembly: GCA_036796175.1. GTDB lineage: Bacteria > Bacteroidota > Bacteroidia > Bacteroidales > FEN-979 > DAIRDK01. The sequence continues at coordinate 3,074 of DAIRDK010000187.1, forward strand.
GTACTTCTCTCGAACGGACGGAAGCGGTGGTCGACAGCATGGCATCCATCCTGGTGAAAGACAAGCGGGTGACCAATGTCACCAGTTTCATAGGGACCAGTTCACCCCGGTTCCATACGGTCTATGCCCCGAACATGCCAGCCTCCAATTTCGGGCAGCTGCTTGTCAATACCGTTTCGAACCAGGCCACGCTCGATGTGATCCGCGATTACGGGAAGACCTATGCAGAGTACTTTCCCGATGCGCATATCCGCATGAAGGAGCTCGCCCTGCAGCCCAGCAGGGAGTCCATCGAGATCCGCATCACATCCGATTCCGTTAGGGACATCCGTGCCGTCCAGGCACAGGTCATGGCAATCCTGCACAAGGAGAAGGACATCACCTGGATCCATGACGACTGGGACCAGAAAAGGCAAGGAATCAGGGTGGAACTCGATCGTGACAAGGCCAACCGGATGGGGTACAGCAAGAGCTTCGTGGCTACCTCTGTTATGATCGGGCTTGACGGCATCCCGCTGACGACGATCTGGGAGAACGATTACCCGGTAGAGGTTTTACTGACGCAGGAAGACGGCGATCAAAAGAACATCACCACACTGGAGGACCAATACATCACGTCGCCGGTGAGTTTCAAAGCCGTTCCGCTGCGTTCATTGGCGACCTTTTCACCCGACTGGAACGAAGGCACCATCGTGCACCGCAATGGCGTCCGCACCCTGACCATCATGGTTGAAAACGACAGCAAAGTGGTGGCCTCCTCCATCTTCAACAGGGTGCGGGCCCAGATCGATCGCCTTTCGCTGCCTGCAGGGACCACCATCAGTTACGGAGGGGAATACGAAGGGCAAAACGAGGTGTTCAGGCCCATGACGGTCGCCCTGGCACTGAGTGTGCTGGTCATCTTTTTCATCCTCCTGTTCCAGTTCAAAAAGATAAAGCTGTCGGTGCTCATCATGTCATGCATGCTGCTTACACTCCCCGGAGCTGCAATAGGTCTTCACCTGATGGGATATCCGTTCAGTCTGACCTCCTTTCTCGGGATCACGAGCCTTTGCGGCCTGGTGGTCAGGAACGGGATCATCCTGATCGATTACCTGGTCGACCTCCGGAAGAGCCACCGGATGACCGTTTATGATTCCGCCATCGCGGCCGGCAAGCGGAGAATGCGGCCGATCTTCCTGACTTCGGCTGCGGCGGCCGTGGGCGTGATCCCGATGATCATCAGCCGCTCTCTCCTCTGGGGACCGCTGGGGACCGTGATCTGCTTCGGCCTGATCGTCGCCATGGTCCTTACGCTCTATATCCTGCCGATCCTCTATTGGTTGCTCTACCGGCATGAAGATAAACAGCCCGCTGAACGAGCAAATTCCTTGCAGCCGGTCCTGAAAACGGCCGTTGTCACGTTGGTTTTGGTCGCCGGAACCGCAGGGCTGGCACACGGGCAGGCGAAATATACCCTGGAACAGTGCAAGCAGAAGGCGCTTGAGAACAACATCAGGATTAAGAACGGAAACCTGGAAATGCAAGCCTCCGACCAGGTTAAGAAAGCAGCATTGACCAACTATTTTCCGACGGTGACCGCGACTGGTGTCATCTTTAAATTCAACGAACCGGTGCTCGAAATGGATATCCCGGGGGGAAACCTGCCGGTTTATAACGGCGATCCCTCCACCCTGCCACTGGCTACCGAGTTCGCTTACTTCCCGGGATTCCAGCTCGGACTGATGGAGGACCTGGCAGCAGGAATGGTGACGGCAACGCAACCCCTTTTCGCCGGAGGCCGGATCATCAACGGAAACAAACTGGCCCGGTTGGGATATGAGGTGAGCGAACGAAAATTGAACCTTTCGGTCAGCGATGTGCTCATCGGAACAGAAAAACAATACTGGCAGATCCTTTCCCTGAAGGAAAAGATGAAGACGCTCGACCGTTACGACAGCCTCCTGGCCAGCCTGTTCAAGGACGTGAACAATGCATACCAGGCCGGGCTGGTCAACTACAACGACGTGCTGAAAGTCTCCCTGAAGCAAAGCGAGCTGGAGATGAACCGCCTGAAGCTGGAAAACGGGCTCAGGATGGCGAACATGGCCCTTTGCCAGCAGATGGGCATACCCTACGATCCGCTGATGACCCTTGCCGACACCACGATCCTGATCACTCAGCCTGACCTGTTCCGGGCCGATCATCAAGCGGCTGTTTCCAACCGTGAGGAGTACCGCCTCATGCAGGACAACCTGAAAGCAGAGAACCTGCAGTACCGGATGAAACTGGGTGAATACCTGCCAGAACTCGGGGTCGGCGTAGGCGCATTTACGTTCGACATGGATAATAACAATTGGAACGATAAACTCGTGGCGTTCGGTTCCCTCAACATCCCGATCACAGACTGGTGGGAAGCTTCTCATACCCTCAAACAGCAGAAGCTGAAAGAGG
>DAIRDK010000188.1:0-5500 GCA_036796175.1 Bacteroidales bacterium
CCTGCCCCCTGCCCCCCGCTCCCTGCCCCCTGCTCCCTGCTCCCTGCCCCCTGCCCCCCGATTTGCTTTTTAAAACCGCGGGTGTTACCTTTGCACACCTTAAGAAGAACCTCATGAGTCTGAGAACAAAAACGAATGATCTGAAAAAGAGGATGCACGAAGCTTTCCAGGGCGGGGGGGAACTGGCCACGGAGAAGCAGAAGGCATCCGGAAAGATGACGGCCCGGGAGCGTATCCTGGCCCTCCTCGATCCCGAGACTTTTCATGAGTACGATCTTTTTGTCAAGCATGCCGGTCAGGATTTCGACATGGACAAAAAGTACCTTCCCGGCGACGGGGTAATCACAGGAACGGGCACCATTAACGGGTGGCCCGTTTGTATTTTCGCACAGGACTTTACCGTTGCCGGGGGATCGTTGGGTTACATGCATGCCAAGAAGATCGCCAAGATCATGGATCATGCCCTCCAGATGAAGGTGCCCCTGATCGGTATCAACGACTCCGGCGGGGCCCGTATCCAGGAAGGGGTCAACTCCCTGGCCGGCTACGGCGAGATCTTCTTCCGGAACACGCAGGCATCGGGCGTCATCCCGCAGATCTCCGTGATCCTGGGTCCCTGCGCCGGCGGTGCCGTTTATTCACCTGCACTCACCGATTTTGTCTTCGTCGTGGATAAGATCTCCAAAATGTTCATCACCGGACCGGAAGTCATTAAAACGGTACTGGGCGAAGAGATCTCCATGGAGGACCTGGGAGGAGCCCGCGTACATGCCGAGATCACCGGGAATGCTCATTTCTATTCCGAAAGCGAGAAAGAGTGCTTCGAGCAGATCAAGCAGCTGGTCAGTTACATTCCCTGGAACAACGAGAAAAAAGCGGAACCCTTTGCCAAAAAAGCCCCGAAATCGAGGCAATACAAGATCGACAGCATTTTTCCGACCAACCCGATGCAGTCGTACGACGTGCGCAGCATCATCAGGGCGCTGGTCGACGACTCCGACTTCTTTGAAGTGCAGCAGCTCTGGGCACGGAACATCGTAGTCGGGTTTGCCAGGCTCGACGGACAGACCGTCGGGTTTGTCGCCAACCAGCCGATGGTCCTGGCCGGGGTGCTCGATGTCGATTCATCCGACAAGGCCGCCCGGTTTATCCGGTTCTGCGATGCCTTCAATATCCCGCTGGTCACTCTCGTTGACCTGCCGGGCTACCTGCCGGGCGTGGACCAGGAACATGCAGGCGTCATCCGCCACGGCGCCAAGGTGCTCTATGCCTACTCGGAAGCTACCGTCCCCAAGCTGACCGTGATCCTCAGGAAAGCTTACGGCGGGGGATACATCGCGATGTGCTCACATCACCTGAGAGCCGACTTCGTCTTTGCCTGGCCCACCGCCGAGATCGCGGTCATGGGCCCCGAAGGCGCCGCCAACATCATCTTCCGTAACGAGATCAAATCGTCGGACAACCCGGAAGAGACCCGTAAGCGGTTGATCGAAGAGTACCGCCAGAAATTTGCAAATCCCTATGTAGCAGCTGCATACGGTTATATCGACGCCGTGATCGAACCCTCCGAGACCCGGAATTTCCTGGTCCATTCGCTGTCTCTCGCCCAGAACAAGCGTGATATCAGGCCGATGAAGAAGCATGGAATACCGCCTTTCTGATCGGGGTACCCGAATACCGAACATCGAACATCGAACACCGAACATCGAACATCGAACATGGAAGAGGATCTGGAATTACACGAATTCAATTATGACGGGCTGGTGGTGCAGACTGCCTACACCAAGAAGTTCGCCAACCGCAAGCCATACGAGCCGCATGACCCGAAAAAACTGACGGCATTCATCCCCGGAACGATCATCAAGGTGTTCGTAAAGGACAAAGACAAGGTGAAAAAAGGCGAGAACCTCCTCTCCCTGCAGGCAATGAAAATGAACAACCTCATCGTAGCGCCCTTCGACGGGGTGGTGAAGAAGGTGTATGTCAAGCCGGGGGAAGTGGTAGTGAAGAACTACCTGCTTGTGGAAATGAAATAAATAGGTCACGCAAAGGGCGCAAAGGTCCCGCAAAGTGACGCAAAGAAATCCGTGTAAATCTGTTTCATCAGTGTCATCCGTGTTCCATAGTATGAACCTTGAAGCACGGTTTGTTGCTTCTGCTCCTTCGGTTTCAGCATGTCCATCAACCGGTTTGCCGGAATTCGCCTTTATCGGCAGATCGAACGTAGGCAAGTCGTCGCTGATCAACATGCTGACGGGCCGGAAAGGACTGGCCAAGACCTCCTCGAGTCCGGGGAAAACCCGTTTGATCAATCATTTCATTATTGATGAGCAGTGGTTCCTCGTCGATCTCCCGGGCTACGGGTATGCGAAGCTTTCAAAAACGGAACGGGAACGGTTACGGAAGATGATCGAAGGGTACCTTATGCACCGCCGGAATCTGGTCTGCACCTTCCTGCTGATCGACTCACGCCACGAACCCCAGAAGGCCGACACGGCCTTCATGGAATGGCTGGCCGCCCACGACCGTCCGTTCATCCTGCTGTTCACCAAGACCGACAAACTCTCGAACAACCAGCTGGCCAACAACATCGCCCTGTACCGTAAAGAGTTGTCGGCCCAATGGGAAGAAATGCCCCTGCTGCTCCTCACTTCGGCCGAAACGAAACGGGGGAGGGAAGAGTTGCTTTCGGTGATCGGTGAAATGATCCATGCGGGAGGCGCCGCCAAAGAATAATTTGTAAAGTTCAAATTTCTTCCTAATTTTGCACTCCTTTTTAAATCATCTGAAATCCAATGGCAAATCATAAAAGCGCAGAGAAGAGGATCCGTTCCACGAAAACCAAAAGGACATCCAACCGGTATCACGCCAAAACGGTACGCAATGCCGTCAAGAACCTGAAAGAGACCAGCGATTCCGCTGAAGTCGCCAAGAACATGCCGGTGGTGATCTCACAGGTTGACAAGCTGGCCAAGAAGGGTGTGATCCATAAGAATAAAGCCGCCAACCTGAAATCCAAGCTGATGAAGAAAGCAAACGCTTCGAAGGCGGCACAGGAGACCAAGTAAGGAACCAGGATATTGTGTAAACACCGGGACACCTCATCGGGGGATGTTCCGGTGTTTTTTATTTAAACGTCACCACGGTAATGCCTGCCCCGCCGCGTTCGACATGCTCGTCGCGGAAATCTTTTACCTCCTTCACCGATTTAAGATAGTCGCGCGCGACCTGGCGGAGCACGCCGTTCCCTTTCCCGTGGAGGATCTTCACCTCCGGCAGCGACAGCAGGATCGCATCGTCGATGTAGCGTTGCAGCAACGACCAGGCTTCTTCCACCCGTTTCCCGCGCAGGTCGAGGGTCAGGTGAAACGACGCCAGCTTGCTGTGGAGCTCGTCCATGTAAGACTTATATGGTGAGGTGGTGAGGTGGTGAGGTGGGGATAATTGCTCAATTGTTGATTTTTTGATTTGCTGATTTCTTTTATCGTCCCTGGTCCCTCGTCCCTCGTCCATCGTCTTTTTAAACTCCGCCAGTTCCTCCCGTACCTCTTTCGTCTTCCCTTTCTCCGCCTGGCTTTCACGGATCTCTTTGATGGTTTTTTCGATCATGCGGTTCGATTCCCTTAGCAGGCGGGCTGCTTCGGCACGGGCTTCCGCGAGGATCTCCTTCTTCGACCGTTCCAGGTCCTGGTTCAGGTTCTGGTACTTGACGATGAGTTCGTTGAGGAAATCATCCGCGACACGCAGTTCCGTGCTTTTCCGGGTGACCTCGCCGCGTTCCACCTCGAGGTCCTGGAGCTGGCGGTCGAAATCCAGCTGGCTCTGTCCCGTCTTTTCCGAGGCCCGGTCGAGAACCTCCTTCGGAAACCCGATGCTCTCGGCGATCTCGAACGCGAATGAACTTCCCGGCGACCCGGCTTTCAGCTTGTAGAGCGGTTTCAATTTTTTCGAGTCGAACAGCATGGCGCCGTTCACGATCCCCGGGACCTGCCCGGCCAGGAGCTTGAGGTTGGAATAGTGGGTCGTTACCACCCCCAGCGCTTCCGATGAGGCCATGGCCTCCAGCGAAGCCTCCGCGATGGCGCCGCCCAGGGAGGGATCGGTCCCGGTGCCCATTTCGTCGACCAGGAACAGGCTGTTCCGGTTGAGGTTCTCGATAAAGAATTTGGTGTTGAGCAGCTTCGACGTGTACGTGCTGAGGTCGTTATCGATGGACTGCTCGTCGCCGATATCGAGAAACAGGCGGTCGAACAGGCAGGCTTCTGAATCCTCCTTCATGGGTACCAGCATGCCGCACTGGAGCATGTACTGAAGCAGTCCGACCGTTTTCAGGCAGATCGACTTACCGCCCGCATTGGGTCCGGATATGACCAGCACCCGGCTTTCCCCTCTCAGCGTGATATCGAGAGGCACGACCGCTTTCTTCAGCGGCTTGTGCTTGAGCAGCAGCAGCGGGTGGACGGCCTGCCGCCAGCTGAACCCGGAGCCTCCGGTGAGGACCGGAAGAACGGCCCCGATGCGGATGGCGAACTGAGCCTTGGCGCGGATGAAATCGATCCTGCCAAGAAAGCGGTACGCCATGGACAGCTCCTCCAGGTGCGGCCGCATGGCATCGGCGATCCGCGTCAGGATCCGGATGATCTCGCGGTGTTCGGCCATCAGGAGTTCCCGGAGGTCGTTGTTCATCTCCAGCAGTTCGGCCGGCTCGAGGTACACCGTTTGCCCCGTGGCCGATTCATCGCGGACAAAGCCGCTGATCTTCCGCTTGTGGGCGCTCACCAGGGGGATCACAAGTTGTCCGTCGCGAACGGTCACCTCGGCATCATCGGGGGTCCACCCGCTCTGCCTGGCTGTTTTGAAGATCTGGAGCACCCTTCGTTCGATCAGGCCCCGGGTCTTTTCGATATGGCGGCGGATCTCTCCCAGTTCTTCCGACGCATCGGGCCGGACCTGTGAGCGTTCGTCGATCACACCGGCGATCTGCGAGACGATGCCGGAGATGATCCCGTCCACATCAGCTCCGCCGGCCAGTTCGCCGGCCAGGAGGTTGAGCTGGGGAAACCGTTCCCGGTTCTTCGACAGAAACCCCAGGATCCCCGAGATCGTAAGCAGGGAGAGCCGGACTTCCGAAAGCTGCTCCGGCTCGAGGTAGCTGCCCGGGATGCGGATCCCCGCCAGGGCGTGGGTGGGGTCATAGTAATCCTGGGACGGGAAATGCTGCTCGAAGAGCAGGATCTGGCGGAGCTCCTCGGTGCAGACCAGATGCCGCCTTACCGCTTCGGGATCGGTCATAAAGGCCGCTTCCGAGGCTTCCGTCCGGCCCAGGCCGGACAGGCACTCCTCCGTCACCATCCGGCGGATCGCGTCAAATCCTGTTTTTATCTCGAAATCAGAAGGATAGATCATTCCATGCGCCATGCTGCAAAAGTACGGAAAATCGGCTCAATTCAGGGCCCGGAAACCTTGAGATTGAACGTTTCTAAATAGCTGAAAAAGTTCG
>DAIRDK010000189.1:0-5458 GCA_036796175.1 Bacteroidales bacterium
CCTGATCGATGCTAACGTCGATGACCACGCTTCCCTCCTTCATCTGCCCGATCATTTCATCGGTGATGATACAGGGGGAGCGGCCTTCCCGCGAATGGATGGCGCCGATCAGCACGTCGGCCGACCGCATCTCGTCCAGCAACGGCTTGGGATGGAGGATGGATGTGAAGACCCGGGTGCCGAGGTTGTTCTGCAGTCTTCTCAGGCGGTACAACGAATTATCGAAGACTTTGACAACAGCACCGAGTCCGAGGGCCGACCGTGCAGCGAACTCGCCGACGGTCCCGGCCCCGATGATGACGACCTGCGACGGGCTGATGCCGGTGAATCCGCCGAACATCTTGCCTTTGCCTTTTTCGGAGCATGAGAGGTATTCGGCAGCAATGAAGATCGAAGCGCTGCCGGCGATCTCGCTCATCGCGCGCGTTACAGGAAGGGCCCCGGACCGGTCGCGGATCAGCTCATACGCGATGGCGGTCACTTTTTTCGAGATCAGCGACCTGAAATACTCCTCCCGCTGAACCGACATCTGGAGGGCGGAGATGAGGATCTGTTTCGGCCTGAGCCAGTCGAGTTCCTCCGCCGTTGCAGGCGCGACTTTCAGGATGATGTCGGCCTTGAACACCTCCTGGTGCGAATGAACGATCTGAGCTCCCGCCTCGCTGAAGTCGTGGTCGCTGAAATGTCCGGGAAAGCCGGCTTCCGATTCGATGATCACCTGGTGACCATTCCGGCAGAGCAGGGCTACCCCGTCGGGAATGAGCGGGACTCTTTTTTCCTGCAGCGAGACCTCTTTGGGGACCCCAATGACCAGGGATCCTTTCTTCCGCTGTACCTCAAGCGTCTCGGGCTGGGGCATTCGTATCAGTTCAGGACGTTGATCTTCCATAGCCTGAAATTTGATACGAAGATAAGAAAAAGGAGTGACCGAGTGACAGAGTTACAGAGTGACAGAGTTAAGTGGGTGATGTGTTCAATTTACTCCCATTTCCTTAAGTAAGAAGTCGGCTTTACCGAATTTTTGCGTGACGAACAGTACATACCTGATATCCACCGCAATACAGCGCTGGAGGGCATAATCGTACTGCCAGTCGCTGATCATGGCTTCGTAGTTGCCGTCAAAGGCCACTCCGATGATCTCCCCTTTCCCGTTCAATACCGGGCTGCCGCTGTTCCCGCCGGTGATATCGCACTGGTTGAGGAACGCAACCGGCACGTCGTTCAGTTCAGGATCGGCCCATCGGCCGAAATCTTTCTTCTCCTGCAGTGCCACCAGCTCTGGCGGTGCGTTGAAGGGTTCGACCCCGGTATTCTTGTCAACCACGCCCTGGAGCGAAGTGAACGGGTAATACCACACCGCGTCGGCGGGTTTGTATCCCTTCACGGGCCCCCAGGTAAAGCGGATCGTGCCATTCGCATCCGGGTACATGCCGGTGCCCTTCCATTCATACAGGCCGTCGAGATAGACCTTCCTCAGGGCAGTGACATTGGCCGCAAAGCTCTCGTTGGTCTTCTGGATCTCCTCAGACATCGGGAAGATGCTGATGGCCAGTTTCATCATGGGATCGTTCAGCGCTTCGAGCTCAGCAGGAGTCTTCATCAGGATGGACCGGACATATTCGAGATCCTTCATCCGCGTAGTCGCATAGGCGTCGTTCACAAACTGGTCGATCGTTTTGGACGGGTCGGCGAAGATATACTCCAGTCCGGTGATCCGCTGGTCCTGTGGCAGTTTGGAAGCCATTTTCAGGGCCCGCACGAGGAGTGCCTTGTCGAGCGGCTCATAGTAATCGTTGTAGTTGTACTGAAGGCCTTCGGAAAACTGTTTGACGGTCTCCTCATCGAAGCCCGGTTCACGGTCGGCTGCCGGCTTCGCCATTTGGCCGGCGATATAATAGACCTGGTTCGCGACGGAGGGGAGGGTGCCTGAAAGTCCCTGGAAGATCCCGAACACATTGTCGCGGTCTTTTGTTTTGGCAATGACCTTGTATTGGTCTTTCTCTTTGGCCAGGATGTCACCATATTTTGCTTTGCGTGCCGGGTCGGCATTGGCCCAGGCGAGGAACTCCTTTTCGAAATCAAGCTTTTTCTGCAGGAAATGCGTCCGTTTCATGCCGTCCACTTTACCCTGGTAGTTCTTCATCACGTTGGCGAGGCCTTTGGTGAGGCTGGCCACCTTGATTTGCCCTGCCGGATCGTCTTTGGTCAGATCGTCCGCAAGACCGATGATCTCCTTAAAATTATTGATGGCAAAGGGGTAGTTGTACTCCTGGTTCCACTGCACCGAGGTGGATGACCGGTAACGCGTGGTGAATCCGGGGTAGCCGATGATGAAATTGAAATCGCCGTCCTTCAGGTCGCCCTGGGCCACCTTGAGCCACACTTTGGGATGATAGGGCACATTTTGTACGCTGTATTCGGCCCCTTTACCGTCCGGCGTCGCATAGACCCTGAGGAAGGAGAAGTCGCCTGTATGTCTCGGCCACATCCAGTTGTCGGTCTCGCCGCCGTAATTCCCGATGGCCAACGGCGGGGAGTAAACGATCCGGATATCCTTGAACACCCGGTGGATGAACTGGATGTACTGTTTCCCGTTGTACATCTGAGCGACCTGCGATTCCAGGTCGCTCTCCTTCTTGCTTACCGCATCCGACATTTCTGCGATTTTCTGGTTGATCTTGTTATCCCGTTCCACCGGGTCGGTGATCCCTTTGGCGGCTGCCAGGATCTCGTCCGTGACATCTTTCATGCTGATGAGCGACCGGGCCTGATAGCCGGGGGCCTGGATCTCGGCCGACCGGTCGCGCGCCAGGAATCCGTTGGTCAGGTAGTCGCTGTTCACGCTCGAGGAGCGCTGGAGTGCGGTATAGGCCACATGGTGGTTGGTGATGAGCAGGCCGTCGGGCGATACGAACGACGCCGTGCCGCCCCCCAGCTGGACCACCGCATTGGCGATGCAGGGCTTGTCGGGGCTATAGACTTCGCTAACCGGGATCTGGAGCCCCTTTTTAGCCAGGTCGAGCTGGCCGGTCTGTGTCAGCAGCCACATCCCCTCCTGGGCGAAGGAGAAGGCGGCGATCATGAGGAATGATGCAACAATAAAGATCTTTTTCATTTTGCTACGTTTTAATTGTGTTAACCGCTAAGTCGCCAAGACGCTAAGTAGAAATATTCACTCATTGCGCCTTCGCGTCTTCGCGGTGAAAATATATAACCTGATATTTAACCTGAAATTTACGACAGAAACGCCTATCAGTCAAGAATTCTGGCCATGACCCGGGATTCAATCGATGAACTGACTGTCAGAAGGCAATAACCCGGTCAGAGGTACCTGCAATGCTTACTTTCACCGCATCCTCCGGGAGCAGGCCTTCGACCAGTTCAGGCCATTCGATGAAACAATAGTGACCGGAGTAAACATAGTCTTCGTAACCGATATCGAAAGCCTCTTCGGCTTTTTTGATGCGGTAAAAGTCGATGTGAAAAACCGATTCGCCGTTGGTACGCTTGTATTCGTTGACGATGGCGAACGTGGGGCTTTGGACGATATCGGGCACGCCGAGAACTTTGCAGATGGCCTTGATGAAGGTGGTCTTGCCGGCACCCATCTCCCCCGATATTGCGAATACCCGGGCATCGGGGCGGGATTCCAGCAGCTTCCTGGCAGCGGCCGGCAATTCAGCTTCGGATTTGATGCGTAACTCTGGCATTTCTTTTTAACCACTAAGACACGAAGACACGATTATTTCACGATTTCACCATTTCACCATTTCACTATTTGGGTCTCAGTACCACAAACGGCACGATCATCTCCTCCATGGATATTCCCCCATGCTGGAAGGTGTTGCGGTAGTAGTTCACGTAGTAATTGTAGTTGTTCGGATAGGCGAAAAAGTCGCTGCTGCGGCAGAAGACGAAGTTGGAGCTGACGTTGGTGCGAGGCAGGAAGGCGTCGGCGGGGTTGTAGATCTCAAAGACCTCGTTCTTCTCGAACTTCAGCGCCCTGCCGGTCTTGTACCGCAGATTGGTGTTGGTGTTCTTGTCGCCCAGGATCTTCACGGGGCTGTCCACCCGGATCGAACCGTGGTCGGTGGTGATCACGATGCTCACGTCTTTTTCGCCCAGGTACCGGATGATGTCGAGCAGCGGGGAGTGCAGGAACCACTGCAAAGTCAGTGCGCGGTAAGCCTTTTCGTCGTCGGCCAGCTCGCGGATGATCTCCATCTCCGTGCGGGCATGCGACAACATATCGACAAAATTATATACGATCACGTTTAGCTTGTTGACCATCATGTTGGGCATGAGTTCAACGAGCTTTTTACCGTAGGTTTGGTTCAGCACTTTGTAATACGAATAGCGGATGTCCTTTCCGTATCGCTTCAGCAGCTCGCCCAGGAGCTCCCCTTCGTAGTTGTTTTTGGTCCCCTCCTCATCTTCGTTGACCCAGTATTTCGGGTATTTTTTTTCGATCTCAGTAGGAAGAAGCCCCGCAAACAGCGAATTTCTTGCATACTGTGTTACCGTTGGGAGGATGGCATAGTACAACTCCTCGCGGTCCACGCGGAAGCTCTCCTCCATCACGGGCTGGATCACTTTCCACTGGTCGTAGCGCAGGTTATCGATGAGGATCACAAAGAGGGGCCGGTCGTCGTTCAGCAGCGGGAAGACTTTATCCTTCAACAGCGTGTGCGATTGCACCGGTTTTTGGGCGGCTTTCCCCTGCAGCCAGTCAAGGTAATTCCGCTCGATGAACTTGCAGAATACCTGGTTGGCCTCGTCCTTCTGCATTTTCAGCACCTGGTTCATCCCTTCGTCCTGCGATTTTTCCAATCTCAATTCCCACCCGGTGATCTTTTTGTACACCTCGACCCATTCCTCATGGTTCAGCTTGTTGCTGATCTCCATCCCGATATTGCGAAACTCCTGCTGGTACTGGAAGGTGGTCTTTTCGCTAACAATCTTCTTATTCTCGAGGTTCTTTTTCAGGCTCAGGATGATCTGGTTCGGGTTGACCGGCTTGATCAGGTAATCGGAGATGTTCGACCCGATGGCATCCTCCATGATGGTCTCTTCCTCGCTTTTCGTGATCATCACCACCGGAAGGCTGGGATGGCCGTCCTTGATCTTCATCAGGGTTTCAATACCTGAGATCCCCGGCATCTGCTCGTCGAGGAATACGATGTCAAAATCTGTTTTTTTGATGAGGTCCAACGCATCGCTGCCGTTGTTGGCCGTCAGGACCTGGTATCCTTTTTCCTTTAAAAAGATGATATGCGGCTTAAGAAGATCGATCTCGTCATCCACCCACAAAATGTTTATCTTATCCATACTTCCTTTAACTTTGTGCCTAATATAAAAGGGATAAGGTCTGTTTTATTGTCCGGTTCCCCTGCGATTTATCATCTTTTAACAAATTTACGCCAAAAGCGTCAACAAACCCTCTATCTTGAACCAGCCC
>DAIRDK010000190.1:0-5445 GCA_036796175.1 Bacteroidales bacterium
TTGTATGACATGATCCTGATCAAGGATAACCATGTGGATTACGCGAACGGGATCTCCCATGCGATCGATACGGTACACCAATACCTGGAAGCAACCGGAAAGAAGCTGAAGATCGAGATCGAGGTGCGCAATTTTAATGAACTGCTCGAGGTGATCGCGCACGGCGGGGTGGACCGGATCATGTTCGACAACTTCACGCCGGCGGATGCAGCGGAGGCCGTGAACCTGGTGGACGGCCGGTACGAGACCGAAGCATCGGGCGGGATCCAGCTCGGCAATATCAGGCAATACGCCGAAGCGGGGGTCGATTTCATTTCGGTGGGCGGATTGACTCACCGGTTCAGCAGCCTCGACATGAGCCTGAAAGCGGAAAAAGCTCTATACTGGGAAACGTCGGATGGTAAACTGGGCAGGGATACCGGCAAAAATCCTTGAGTGGAAGCCGCTCCGGCTGCTGATCCTCATCTCCCGCAAGATCGTATTGCCGGGATTTGACGGAGTGCCCCTGTACGATGTCATGGTATTCTTCATCAACGGCCTCTCGCGGGGATTCATCACCACCCGGGCGGCATCGACCTCCTTCAATTTCTTCCTGGCCCTGTTCCCGATGCTGGTCTTCTTCTTCACCATCATCCCGTACATCCCCATCCAGGATTTCCAGAGCTCGCTGATGGAGCTCATCACCGATCTGCTGCCCCGGTCGGCCGACGCCTCCGTGGAGGAGATCGTGCGTGATGTCGTCACCCAGCCTCATGCCGGGTGGTTCTCCGTCAGCTTCGTGCTCACCCTCTATTTCTCCACGAACGGCATCTACAGCCTGATGGAGGCGTTCAACAGCACCTACCATACCATCGAGACCCGCTCGTGGATCAAGCTCAGGGTGGTTTCCCTGATGCTGATCCTGATCCTCTCGGCCCTGCTGATCCTCTCGATCGGGCTGATCTCCTTCGGCACCACCCTGCTGAACCTGGCGCTTCCGGAGCGGATCCTGAACAGCGATTTCTATTTCGTCCTGCTCATCACGGGCAAGTGGATCGTCATCCTCGCCCTGCTCTTCTTCGCCATCTCATTTCTCTACTACCTCGCCCCGGCCAAGCGCAGCCATTTCAGGTTCATCTCGGCCGGCTCCACGTTCGCCACCCTGCTGGTGATCCTCACGACGTTCGGCTTCAACTTTTACGTTGACAACTTCAGCCGGTACAACGTGCTGTACGGGTCCATCGGAACCCTGGTGGTCTTCCTGCTGTGGATCTATTTCAATGCCATCAGCCTGCTGGCGGGTTTCGAGCTCAATGCCAGCATTTACAACGCAAAGCGGAACAAGAAAGGGATTAACGACCCGCCCGTTTCAGCACCAGCTGCATGATCTCGCGACGATAGGCGATCCACACCAGGATGCAGCTGGCCAGGAGCTGGATCCCGTGGATCAGGAGCCGCCCTGCCGCCTCGGCCAGCCATTCGCTGCCGATGACCACCGCCATGAAGAGGATCGGGAGGTAATATACCTTGAACCGGTTCACCCGGTAGGAAAATACCTTGCGGCTCTCGAGCCAGAGGATGAAAGCCTGCACCGGCTTCACCAGGAAGAAGGTCCACACCATGCCCTGGATCCCGAACAGCTTGATCAGCAGAACGCCGGCGCCGATCTCGAACACGGAGCTGAAGAGGAGGACGCGTGGCAGGGCCGACGTCTTCTTATAAAACAGCAGCGGGGCCATGAACATGAAGAACCACACTTTGGTGACATACCCGGCCGACAGGATCGCCAGGTACTGAAAGGCGCTGAAGTAGATCTTGTTGCTGATGAAGAAGGGGATCAGGATGGGAGCGATGAACACGAAGGCGGGGATCAGCAGCATGAAAAAGGCCGTGAGGCCGCTGTAATATCGGTTGACTTCGGGTGTGCTTTCCCGGCCCCCCTCCGCTTTCCAGATGGCAAACACCTTCGGGTTCACCGTATTGATCAGCCCGGTCATGAGGAGGTCGATGAACAGCACCATTTTAACCGAGATGTCGTAGATCCCCACGAGCGTGGGTTCTTTCATGATGCCCATGATGATGAAGCGGTCGATGTAGTTGACCACCCACGTGAGCATGGCATAGACCAGCAACGGGTAGCTGACACGAAGGATCTTCCTCAGGTATCCGGTATTCCAGGCCAGTCCGAATTCGGCGGCGAGGGCGATGGCAGCGACGGAAGCGGACACGATGGCGGGGATGAGCCGGCCTACGATAGGCCCGTAGAGGGTGAAGGGATAGAGGTACAGGATAGCCAGTGTCGCTCCGACGGTGATCAGGAAGTTGGAAATATTGATCCAGAAGAAGCGTTCGGGCCGCTGCTGGTAGATGAGCAGGGACGAATAGGTTTTGAACACAGAGTTGAAGATGGCCGAAACGATGGTGATCAGGCCGAAGGGGATCAGCTGGAGAACGTTTTCGCTGCGGAAGATCCAGGTGAACAGCCTGAACCCTCCGAAGGCGAAAAAAAGGAAGGTAAAGGCTCCGATGGCCACCAGCCCGATGAAGAGCGTCCCGAGGAACTGCCGCATGTGATCGCGGTTGTCTTTATAGTCGAAGTAGATGGTCCCCACGGCCACGTCGAGCCCGAACGAAGCGATGATCTGGATCAGATACATCATGCTGATATACAGTGCATTGATCCCAAACTGTTCCGGTGTCAGGTACAGGGTGAGCCAGGGCAGCAGCAGAAACCCGGCAGCATATGGCAGCGAACCAACGATGGTATAGATAAAGGAGGATTTCAGGAAGTTGCGGGAGATCATGGGGGGCTGGACTTAAATGAGGTATTACATTTGTTTTGAATACAGTTTGATCCAGCTATTGATTGTGTTATTCCAACTGCTTGTATCGTAAATAATCTCAGGATTGTTCTTGCATTGGATCTTCTCCTGATCCAGGTTCTCTAAGCACGTCACCAGGGTTTCACCAATATCGGTCAGATGATCAATACCGATAAAATACACCCCCAGATCCCGGAGGACCTGGTATGGCAGCCAGTTTCCCGTTATCACAACACTTCCGGCGTAAAGGTGTTCCTGCATGGCCCCGGAAAGCTGGTCATTGGATTGCAACTGGATCATCATATCGGTTGATAAACGGAGTGCGGCATTCCGGGTCGCATCAAGAAATTCTGTAAATGCCGTGAATGAAAATGGAAATGTTTGCAACCGCGCCAGTATCTTTTCCTTGTTTTTTTCTTCCGTACCGTAAGTCAGCGGAAATATGAAATGGATCCGGTCGGATACCTTCAACAATTCCGTGTTTTTTGACAGGTCCCCGATAATTGCCGCATGTTGCTGATTTGAATTATAATTATATCCGATGCAGATCAATACCTTGTCCGCCGGCAGGTTCAGACTGCGCCGATGAATTTCCCCCTCCGTTGGTTGTAATTCTTTTATCAATTCCAATGGCGACAGGCCAAAACGGCATATCCTGGTCTGGCTGAAATCAAGTTTATAGTATCTGCATACGGTTTCACGGACCACCGGATTTGCAAAGGTGATCAGCCTTGAGTTTTTAATGAACCCTGCCAATAATCGTTTTCTAGAATCTGAAATGCGCATCAGGTCACTGCCAAAGACGGTTATGATGGGTTTTACTTTAAGAAATCTCAGGACGGGAGTCAGGCAAAAAAAGTCGAATGGTAAATAAAGTATATGAATATGATCATATCTTTTTCTTCTTCGGATGAAGAAGGACATGAGTACCAGGACCCTGATGACAAACCTGCTTTGCTTAAGGATCCTGTACAGCGCTGAATCCGGATACGAATAGATGGTGTCAAATCCTGTTGATGTCGCACCCTCCACGGGTGCCATGGTTGCAAACAGGTCCAGGCACAGATTCCCGGAGCTGTTGTTTCTGAGGTTGAAGGCGTAATCCCTTACGAAACTGCTGTTCAAATCACCGATGAGAAGTATCCGCATGATCTCCGATGTGACTGATTTTAAGATACTCTTTCCAGTCCCCTATATCGATCCAACTGCTTTCGCTCACGGGAAACACGCCGACATTTTTTCCTGATGTGGCCAATGTTTCAATGAAATCGGTAATATTCAGGTGTTTGTTCTGATCGATTGAATTGAGCAGGTCGGGTTCCAGGATATACAGGCCGGAATTGACTTTGAAGGTGATCTCCGGCTTTTCCCTGATCCTGATCAATTTTCCCTTTTCCGCGGTTTCAATGGTGCCATAAGGGATATGAAAGTGTTTGAGTGCCGCAATGATGGTAAGATCGTTTTTATTCTCAAAATGGAAATCAAGGATTTCCGAAAAATCCTGATCAAGGAGAATGTCACAATTGGAGACAAAAAATGTACTATGGATCAACTCTCTTACTAAAGAAAGGCTTCCCCCTGTGCCAAGCGGCTGGTCTTCTTCCACAAAAGTCAGATTGTATTTCTTAGGCACGTAATTCGTCAGGTAATCCTTGATAAAACCGGCTTTATAATTAAGTGAAAGAATGAATTCATCGCATCCGATCTCAAGAAACTGATCCATGATGTGTTCTATGATCGTTTTGTCTCGAACAGGGATCAGCGGTTTAGGCAAGATATGCGTGATCGGGCGCAGCCTGGTACCCTGGCCTCCTGCCATGATGACCACCGGGATGTGATATTTTTTAGCCGGTCTGACGCGCCCTTCCACGAACAGTTCCTCCCAGAAAATCACATCCTTCAATGATCCGTCCGCTGAAACAACAGGCATGAATTCGGTTCTGTACTGTAACATCTTTTGCCTCACGAACTCAGCGCTATCTTCCGGACTCACCGACAAAAATGATTGCCGCATGATCTTACTGATGGGTGTGTCGAGTGAACTATTGTTAATGATGGCTCTCTGAACATCACCAATGCTCAAGACACCGATAAAGGAGTCATCCCGGAAAACGAGAAGCAGTTTCCGGTCGATCGCATCCATCTTCTTTATGGCTTTCAGAATGGACTCTTCTGAACCGATCATTCTGATCTTTGCTTGTTCCTTCATGAGGGAGTTATCCTATTTCATTAATGAATGTGCCGGAATGAACGATTTCTCAGGAATCACAATATATTGTTTGGTAATGCACCCGCTTCCGATAAATGTTTCCGGCCCGACAACAACGCCTCCGTTGATGATCGCCCCGGTCGCAATATGGCAGTGATCACCTATCAAGGCATCATGTTCTATCAATGCCGTTGAATTGATGATGCAGTTGTTTCCGATGTTCGCACCGGCATTGACGATGGCCCCGTGCATGATGATAGTACCCTCACCGATCCGGGCGTGGGGGGATACGTAGGCATGAGGGGAAATCAGGCAGGGAATGGAAACCGACAGCTCTTTAAGCTTTTTATATAGAAATACCCTGGGCTCAGGGTTCCTCAATTGTCCCAGGGTGATAAAAAAATTGCGGTAGCGCCGGGCCAACTCGGCCAGTTC
>DAIRDK010000191.1:0-5423 GCA_036796175.1 Bacteroidales bacterium
TTATGAAAATCCCAACATCAACAGCCTGACCGCAGATAACCTGTCCAGGATATTCACGACCCCGGTGATCGGGAACTACAACCCGCTGCCAATCCTTACTTTCGCAATCGAAAAACAGGTTTTCGGACTCGATCCCTTGATCTACCATTTTGATAACCTGCTCCTCCACATTCTCAATACCCTGCTCGTGTTCCTGCTGGCCCGAGCACTCGGACTAAAGCTTCCCGGGGCATTCCTGCTGGCCTTGCTGTTCGGCATTCATCCCATGCGGGTGGAATCGGTCGCCTTGGTGACCGAGCGGAAGGATGTGCTGTTCTGATTATTCACGATCGGCGCCATGCTCTTCTACACAAATTGGCTGGATTCAAAAAAAGGCAAATGGCTTGTATGGACTTACGTGTTCTTTATCGTTTCCGTCTTCGCCAAGATCCAGGCGGTCGCCTTGCCGCTTTCGCTGCTCGCCATCGACTACCTGAAGGAGCGCCCGCTCAAGCTGAAGCTGCTGGTTGAAAAGGCCCCGATGTTCCTCATTTCCCTCGCCGTGGGTCTCGCAGGGATCTGGTTCCTGTCGGCCCAGCAGTCTCTTGACCAGGGAAATTATTCGTTGGTGGAAAAACTGCTCATCGGCTCTTACTCCCTGATGATCTATATCGTAAAATCGGTCATCCCGTATGAGATGTCGGCTCTCTATCCGTTCCCCAAACCCGGCGACCTCCCGGTGGTCTTTTTTTTCAGCCCCCTGTTCCTTGTCCTGGTCGCGGGGCTGATCCTCCTGACGCTGAAACGAACCCGGGTGATCGCGTTTGGTTTCCTCTTTTTCCTGTTCAACATTATGTTCCTCCTCCAGATTGTTTCAGCAGGCCAGGGGTTCATTGCCGATCGGTTCGGGTATATAGCCTATTTCGGTCTATTTTTCATCTATGCTTACGGGTTCCAGTGGATCCTTGAACACCGGCCCAAATGGTCGGTTTCAGCCTGGGTGGTTGCCGTCATTGTGGTCCTTATCCTGGCCGGACTTTGCAGGAACAGGGTGTATGCCTGGAAGAATCCCGATACCCTGTGGACGGATGTGTTGTCGAAATATAAAAATGTCGCCGTTGCCTACAACAACAGGGGGAAATATTACAGGGAGCAAAAACAGCCGGAAAAGGCCCTGGCTGATTTCAACGAACTGCTCCGGATCAAACCCGACGATTTCAACGGCTACAACACCCGGGGACGTCTCTATTTCGACCTGGGCAAGATCGATCTGGCTCTCGTCGACTTCAACCGCTCCATCGAGCTGAATCCCCGGTTCGCCAAACCCTATTCAAACAGAGGTGCAGTACATGGCATGCGCGGAGAGTACCAGCTCGCTATCCAGGATCTGACCAAGGCGTTGGAATTGAACCCTGACGAATACCTCGCTTACTCGAACAGGGCGCTTGCCTGTATGTCGGCAGGCCGGTTCCAGGATGCGGCCAATGATTGCAATAATTATCTCAGATACAGATCAGATGAAGCTTCCATGTGGGACCTGGGGGCAGCCTGTTACCTGAATCTGAAAAAATACGATTCGGCCCTGGTCTATTCCAACCGGGCGATCGAGATGGAACCTTCTACAGGAGCCTTTTACATCAACAGAAGCTTGATCCGCCTGTACCGGGGCGAAAAGGACCTTGCCCGGACCGATGCCCAAAAGGCGCAAAACCTGGGGATGAAACTTGATCCGGTATTACTCCAACTACAACCCTGACAGGGTTAAATTCCGGCACACTTTTAGAACAATTCTAAACAAGGCAGTTAATCACTGCTGAAGAATATTTGGAATTTTCTATTAGTAACTAAAAACCAACAGGATATGAAAAAAATAATGTTTGTCATGACGATGGCGGTCATCGGAATATTTGTCACCAGCCTGTCAAAAGGGCAGGGCACTTGGGTGGTCGATAAGGCTCATTCTTCTATGAAATTCACGGTCGAACACCTGGTTATTTCCGAGGTGGAGGGACAATTCACCGATTTCGACGGCACCATGGTTTCAACCAATCCAGATTTCACCAACGCCAGGATCGATTTTACCGTGAATGTAGCCAGTGTGAATACCGACAATGAGACCCGCGACAGCCACCTGAAGTCCGATGACTTTTTTAATGCGGAAAAGTATCCGAAAATGACGTTCCAGGGAACATCCTTTAAGAAAGTAAGCGGCAAGAAATATGAACTCACTGGCAACCTGACGATCCGGGATGTTACAAAGCAGGTTAAGTTCGATGTTACCTATGGAGGCACCGTGAAAGATCCCTGGGGAAACACCAAGGCAGGGTTTAAAGCTACTACGACGATCAACAGGTTTGACTATAACCTGAAGTGGAACACATTGACGGAAATGGGAGGGGCCGTGGCAGGCAGTGAAGTGAACATTACCGTCAATGTGGAGTTTACCTTGCAAAAATGATCAGGCAGCAGGTTTCAGGCATTCCAGACGGATCACCGGAGCCTCTTTCGCCGCTTCTTTCCTGCGGAATGAGGAGAGATACCTGAAGAATCCCAGGGGCAGGAGCCTGGACGCAATGTAACTCAGATGGTACTGGATGCCGGGAATGCACAGTGCCCGGTGCTTTTTAACAGCCTTCAGCGAGGCATTGACCACTACTTCCGGTTCCATGAACTTCATGTGCTCGAATTTCTTTTCCAGCGATTCGCTTTCCAGTGCCTCGATGAAATTGGTCTTCACAAGCCCGGGGCAGAGACTCTGCACATAGATCCCATAGGGAGCCAGTTCCAGGTTCAATCCGACCGAGAACTGATGCAGGAAGGATTTGGTTGCCGCATAAGTGGTCCGGCTGAGGCCTGGAAGGAAAGCGCACAACGACGACACATTGATGATGATGCCTTTCTTATTCTTCACCATGTCGGGCAGTACGGCATGGATCAGTTCGACGGGCGCCAGGTTGTGGGTATTGATCATCGAAAGGATCCTGTCGAGGGGGATCCTGCCGATCGGCTTGTCAATCCCGAATCCAGCGTTGTTCACCAGCATAGTTACAGGTCCTGCCTCTTTAACCTTGCGGGAAAGGTATGCACGGTATTCGGCATCGCCCAAATCACCTGCATAACAGGTAACCTTTATGCCGTACATTGCGCGTAGCGGTTCTGCCACGCTTTCCAGTTCCGGCAGATGGCGGTTGGTGATGATCATGTCATAGCCTTCGGAAGCAAGCCGCTGTGCGAACGCTCTTCCGATCCCGCTGGAGGCTCCGGTCACTACTGCTAATGGATGTCTGGTTTCCATGGCGCTGCGTTTTTGATGCAGTAAAGTTAGAGGGGCGCAATCCCGCCAGGAAACGGCTTTACAGGAACAGGGGAAAGCAGGTTGCAGAAAAACCGGAACAGGAATGAGAAAAATGGCAGGTGACAGATATTCCTGATAAATTATCCAAATTGCATTCCGCCATGAACAGATCACCGCAAAAAATAACAATTTCTCTTCTGCGATTTGCAATTTATACTTGTTCTGATTTTGACGAAGACATCACCAATGGATTCAAACGTTAGCCGACTGCCGACTAATTCAGTCCCCAATACACAATGGCCCCGGCGAGGTATCCGACCAGTGCCCAGAAAGAGATCTTCCGCAGGTACCAGATGAAATCCATTTTTTCCATTCCCATTACGGCTACTCCCGCGGCGGAGCCGATGATCAGGATGCTGCCGCCCGTACCCGCACAATAGGCCAGCATCTCCCAGAAATAATGATCGGTCGGGAAGGTGTTGCCGTACATCCCCATGGCCCCGGCGACCAGCGGTACGTTATCCACGATAGCCGACAGAAGGCCGATGACGGTGTTGATCGCGTAAAGGTTCCCGATATGCTGCTCAAGCGATGACGCCAGCAGGGCCAGATGACCGGCGCTTTCCAGCGCACTTACGGCCAGCAGGATACCGAGGAAGAACAGGATGGTCGACGTATCCACCCTTCTCAGCACCCCGGCCACGGTGACTTTCGGCTTGTACTCTTCGTTCTTCGAACGATGAAGGATCTCCGTCATGACCCAGAGAACACCCAGGCCAAGCAGGATCCCGGTATAGGGGGGCAGGTGGGTCAGCGATTTGAACACGGGAACAAAAAGCAACGATCCGACCCCGGTGAAAAAAACCAGGTTACGCTCGAATGAAGTGGTTGGATCTGAAACCGATTCTTTTTCGGAACGGGAAGGACGGTTGACCGAACCTTTCATGGTGAAGGAGAGGATCACCAGCGGTATCACCATCGATACGAGGCTCGGAAGAAACGTCTTGACGATGATGTTGAGGCTTGTGACGTAACCGCCGATCCAGAGCATGATCGTGGTCACGTCGCCGATCGGGCTGAACGCTCCGCCGCTGTTGGCCGCAATGATCACCATTCCCCCAAAGAACCAGCGGTCCTTTTTGTCAGCGATCAGCTTTCGCAGGAGGGCCACCATCACGATCGAGGTGGTCAGGTTATCGAGCACTGCAGACAACAGGAATGTAATGATACTGATGATCCAAAGCAGTTTGACTTTATTTTTCGTATGGATTCGTTGGGTGATGATACGAAAGCCTTCGTGCGAATCGACCAACTCCACAATGGTCATGGCACCAAGCAGGAAGAACAGGATCTCGGCAACGGATCCCAGGTGATCCACGAGCTCCCTGTTGGTCAGCAGCGGATCTCCCTGCATCGCCATCACCAGGACCCACATGAACACGGCAAGCAGGATGGCAGTCGCTGATTTGTTAACCTTCAGCGGATGCTCAAGTACGATGAACAGGTATCCGAGAATGAAAACAAGTGCAAGGGCTGTGAACATGTCAGATCCTTTTAGAAACAAAGTTTACCGGAATCCCTGATGGATCCGGAAGCATCGGTGACCCGGTACAGGTAGATCCCGCTTGCAACCCGGGTTACCGGGGTCATTCGGGTAACCGGTCTGTCCAGCCTCCCGGTGAGGACCACCCGGCCGGAAATGTCCATTAAGGTGAACATCCCTCCGTCGATAGTCGTGTAATGTGTGAGGTCGACAACAATTTGGTCCCCGGATAAATACACGGTGATCTTCAGTTGATCAGGAATGCCGTGAGGCCGGGTTCCGACCGACAGCTTCCACAGGTCATACAGCGTCTGTAACGAATCAATGGGATCTACCGGGTAAGGGGCGGGATAATTGGTCGGATAAGCCATCCACAGGTCGCAGTAAAGCGAATCGAAAGGATCACCGGGTTTTCCTATGCGGAGGAAAGCCGATTGAGAAGAAGTCCCTTTTACGGCACAGCGTGTATCTGCCCCGATCACCTTCGCCCCCTGCAAAGCGGCCATCAGGCGGTCGGAAAGCGTTCCGGAAGTGCTGAGGAACCTGGCCTGCATCGAATCCAGGATCTCTTGTCCCATCAGGATGTTGCCCTGGATCGTGTACCCC
>DAIRDK010000192.1:0-5418 GCA_036796175.1 Bacteroidales bacterium
AAATTACATCCGACAGGCTGACCACAGTTAACCGCTGGTTTTCAGACAGATGCCGGATCCGCACGGACCATCCCGGGAGCCGGCTGTAGCCATCCAGTGCCACAGCCCCTTTAAACGTCAGGAGAGACAGGGTTTGTCCTTCGGCCGGGTGGACGGACCGAACGGGGGACCAGGCGATGGTCACACGTTCCCGCATTACGCCAGGCTGGCTGAACGCGATCAATGGCAGGCTGAAAGAAAGGAAAAGGATCACCAGGATCGTCAGGCGGGCACGACCGGATGAAGATATCGTCATATTCTCTCCCATTAGCAACAGATTAGATTACGAACAACAGACAACGATCGGGGTAAAAAGTTGGCTCATTTGGTAACTTTATTAACGGATATAAAGTATACATATTGTTCCTGAGAACCGGAATATTCCGGTCCGTATGACCGGGCCGGGCAATAGATTTAAATATTCTGCGTAATATTGTAACGGATATCACGGCAGGATCAACAGGAAAGGCATGATCAAACGGGTTTTCATACTTTTTCTCATGGCGGCAGGCATGCTTCCTGCCGGCCTGTTTGCCCAGGATCCGGAATTTTCCCAGTTCTATGCCAACCCGCTGTACCTGAATCCATCCCTGGCCGGGGCCACCATGTGCCCCAGGCTGATCGGCAATTACCGGAACCAGTGGCCGTCGGCAGGCAACGCCTTCATCACCTATAACGCCTCCTACGACCAGTATGTCAACTTCCTTCACGGCGGTGTCGGGGTGATGATGACTGCCGACCGGACCGGCAAGGGGAACCTCAATACCACGGCCATCAACCTGACCTATGCATACAAAATGCAGCTGGCCACGCATTTCTATGCCAGCGCCGGGGTGCAGGGAGGCTATTACCAGCGTACGCTCGACTGGGCGGATCTCACGTTTGAGGACATGATCGATCCTCAGAACGGGTTTGTATTGCCCACCAGCGAGAAGGTGCCCGACAACGACCGGGTCGGCGTGTTTGACCTCTCCGCCGGTGTTATGGTGTGGTATGACGACCTGATCTTCGGAGGTGTCGCCGTTTCGCACCTGACCCAGCCCCCGATCGGCTTTTATACCGACAATGACAGCAGGCTTTACATGAAGTACACCGTCCATGCAGGGTCGGTGATCCCCCTCGGAGGGGGCGGCTACGACGAAGAGGACGAATTCTCCATTTCACCTAACATCCTGTATCAGCAACAGTTCAAATACCATCAGCTGAACCTTGGTCTCTACCTAACATTCAAGTACATCATCGGGGGACTCTGGTACCGCATGAACTTCGAGAACTCCGATGCCGTGATCACGCTGCTGGGGTTGAGGTACAGGAACTTCCAGGCGGGTTACAGCTTCGACTGGACCGTTTCCCGGCTGGGGCTGAGCGGTGGGGGGGCCCACGAGGTTTCCGCCTCCTGGCAATTCCCCTGCTCGGAAAAAAAGAGGCATATCAGGGCAATAAAATGCCCGAGATTTTAGTTATGTAGTATAAAATGACCGGATTTTGCTATTTTTGCTCTCCGGTAAGAACCATCTGAAACCAAAACCAGACACAATGAAACTTCAATCGATTGGTCAAGTCATTCTCCTGGTCGCTGTAATCCTTTCACTCGGGGCCTGCAAGAAGGAATCGTCCAAATCCACCGGGTGGGAATACAACAATCCCAAGAACGGCGGCTTTGAGGTACGTCCCTATGCCGAACAGGAAACGGGACCCGGTCTTGTCTTCATCGAAGGCGGCACGTTCACCATGGGGATCACCCAGGACGATGTCATGTACGACTGGAACAACCAGCCCCGCCGGGTGACCGTGGCGAGCTTCTACATGGATGAGACCGAAGTCAGGAACCTCGACTACCTGGAGTATCTGTACTGGCTGAGCCGCGTGTACGGCACCGACTACCCCGGCGTCTACCGCAAAGCCCTGCCCGATACGCTGGTATGGCGCGAAAAACTGGCCTATAACGAACCCCTGGTGGAATATTACTTCCGCCACCCGGCTTACCGGAACTATCCCGTGGTCGGAGTTACCTGGGTTCAGGCCAACGACTACTGCGCCTGGCGCACCGACCGGGTGAACGAACAGTTGCTGATCAACAAGGGCATCATGTCCATGGATCCTTCCCAGAAGAACGAAAACAACTTCAACACGGAAGCCTATCTCGCCGGCCAGTACGAAGGACTTGTCGACAAGCCGCTGCCCGACCTCAATCCCAACGGCACAGGCACGCGCAAGGTCAAGATGGAAGACGGCATCATGCTGCCGAAGTACCGCCTCCCGACCGAAGCCGAATGGGAATATGCAGCCTTCGGGCTGATCGGCAACACCGTGTCGGAACGGGTGGTGGAGAAAAAGAATTACCCCTGGAACGGAAATTACGTCCGTACCAACGAAACACGGTACTACGGAAGCTTCATGGATAACTTCCGCCGCGCTACGGGCGACTACATGGGCGTTGCGGGCAACCTCAACGACGGAGCCGACATTCCCGCTCCCTGCGGATCTTATTTCCCCAACGACTACGGTCTGTACAACATGGCCGGCAACGTCTCCGAATGGGTGCTCGATGTTTACCGCCCCCTGGCTTACAATGACGTGAACGACCTGCATCCATTCCGCGGAAACGTATTTAAAACCCAGGAACGGGACGCCGAAGGATTCCTGGCTGAAAAAGACAGCCTGGGACATATGAAATACCGCGATATCACCCCGGCAGAAGCCATGAACCGGAAGAATTACCGGTCGGCTGACAATATTAACTACCTGGATGGCGATTATACCTCGCTTACCGATGTCGACTGGAAGAACATCCCCGATACCAATACCACCGACCTGATGTACCAGTACGGCGTTACCTCCCTCATCACCGACCGCGCCCGGGTATACAAAGGCGGTTCGTGGAAAGACCCGGCCTACTATATGAGCCCCAGCGCACGCCGCTTCCTGGATGAGAACGAATCCTCGTCAGCCATCGGGTTCCGTTGTGCCATGATCCGCGTTGGCGGGTCCTACCCGGGACAATAATTATATGACAACCCCACTGGAGCGACTGTACGAGATTTTCCTCCAGCACCCGATCATTTCAACAGACAGCAGGAAGATCACCCCAGGGTGCATCTTCTTTGCTTTAAAGGGCGAACGGTTCGACGGGAGCCGGTTTGCCGCACAGGCACTCGAATCCGGCGCCTCGGCCGTCGTGACGGACGATGCTTCGGCTGGCGGGGATCCCCGCCGGATCGTTGTTGAAGATCCCCTGGCCGCACTCCAGCAACTGGCCTCCCGTCACCGGGCTCAATTCAATATCCCGGTCATCGCCATCACCGGCACCAACGGCAAAACGACGACCAAGGAGCTGATCGCCGCCGTCCTTTCAAAACGATTTACCTGTATCGCGACCGAAGGGAACCTGAACAACCATATCGGCGTACCCCTGACCCTGTTCCGGATCACCAAAGAGACCGGCATCGCAGTCATCGAGATGGGAGCCAACCACCCGGGCGAGATCGACGGACTATGTCAGCTGGCGAAACCCGGATTCGGTCTCATCACCAATATCGGGAAGGCCCACCTGGAGGGATTCGGCGGCTACGAAGGCGTGATCCGTGCAAAAAGTGAACTATATAAATACATCGGAGATCACGGACAAACGCTCTTTGTGAACCTGGATGACGAACTGTTGTCGTCCCTTTCCGACGGAATGCAGCGGATCAACTACAGCCGCGTCAACCCTTCCTGCTACCAGGCGGAACCGGTCAGCTCGGATCCGTTCGTTGAACTGGATCTCATCGGAACCACGGAGAAGACCAGGATCCGGTCGCAGCTTGTTGGTGATTATAATTTCTATAATATCCTTGCGGCCGCCTGCATCGGCAACTTCTTCGGTGTTCCGGCCGGAATGATCCGTGATGCCGTGGAAGCCTATATCCCGTCTAACAACCGGTCCCAGCTGGTCCGGGGAAAACGGAATACGGTGGTCATGGATGCATACAACGCCAACCCCAGCAGCATGGCTGCGGCACTCCGCCACTTTGCGAAGTCATCGTACCCTGCGAAAATGGTGATCCTGGGAGACATGCTGGAACTGGGAGAGGAAAGCGAAACCGAACACCGGGCGATCATCCGGCTGGTCGGTGAGCTGGGCTTCAGCGACGCCCTGTACGTTGGGCCGGTCTTCCGTTCCCTGCTGGCGGGAAGCGACACCCCGGCCTTCAGGGACAGTCAGGAGGCGCAGGCCTATCTCGACGAACGGAAGATCTCGGGCCGGACCATCCTGGTCAAAGGCAGCCGGGGGATTCATCTGGAACGGGTGGAGGAGGTCCTGTGAAGCAGCAGATCACAGCCATCGGCGTGATGTCGGGCACTTCCCTCGACGGGTTGGACATCGCCTTCTGCAGGTTCAGGCGGAAGAATGACCACTGGACCTACCGCATCGAACATGCTGAGACGATCCCGTACACCCCGCAATGGAAAAAGAAGCTGTCGTCAGTCGAGGACCTCACCGCGTTCGACCTGGCCCTTCTCGATGCCGAATACGGGCATCTGATCGGGCAGATGGTCTCAGACTTCACGAGGCGGAACCGGATCAGGCCCGACCTGGTAGCCTCGCATGGCCATACCATTTTCCACCAGCCTCACCGCATGATGACCTACCAGGCCGGGAAAGGCGCTGCGATAGCAGCTGAAACCGGCATTACAACAGTCAGCGATTTCCGTACGGCCGATGTGGCCCTGGGAGGACAGGGGGCTCCGCTGGTTCCAATCGGCGACCGGCTGCTTTTCGGACAATACACGTTCTGCCTGAACCTGGGGGGATTCGCCAACATTTCCTATGAATCCCGGAATAAACGCATCGCGTATGACATCTGCCCGGTGAACATCGTTCTCAACCGGCTGGCCGGGAAAGCGGGACTGGAATACGACTGCGGAGGCATGCTGGCTTCACAGGGCAGGCTCAACCCCGAGCTGTTGTCCGAACTCGACGCCCTCCCCTACTATTCGAAAAGGCCGCCCAAATCGCTGGGCAAAGAATGGGTCCTTTCCGAATTCATGCCCGTCCTGAATCATTACCAGGCCTCCCTGAAGGACAAGCTCTACACCGTTTGCCATCACATGGCCTACCAGATCACGGCGGCGGCATCGGCAGGAACCGGCAAGGGAAGCATCCTGGTCACGGGAGGCGGCGCTTACAATCAGTTTTTAGTGGAACTGATCCGGATGAGATCCCCGCATACCCTGTTCATTCCCGACGACCTCACCCTATCGTTCAAGGAGGCGCTGATCTTTGCCTTTCTCGGCGTGCTGCGCGTGACCGGGCAGCCCAATACCCTGCGGAGCGTTACCGGCGCGAAAAAGGACAGCATCGGCGGCGCCGTCTGGGCAGCAACTCCATAAACGCAT
>DAIRDK010000193.1:0-5276 GCA_036796175.1 Bacteroidales bacterium
AATTGCACTTTTAGCCCTTTATCGTCCAGGACCAGGTCGAAGTTTTCGTAGATAAAAACAGGGAACTCTTCGCGCAATGTTAAGAATTTGTCATGACGGGTTGTCTTTGCCCCCATTTGGTATTATATTTGTTGGTGACCCGGAGCAAAATTAATCAATTTGGATAACGAGATGTCAAACCAGATCATTGCACCGAAACAGGGGATCATCCTTATTTCCGAGCCCGCACTGCAGGATTTCTATTTCAAGCAGTCGGTGGTGCTTCTGGCCGAGCACAACGAGGAGGGTACCTTCGGCGTGATCATCAACAAGCCGCTGGAAGCGCAGCTCACCGATGTGGTGAAGGAGTTCCCGGGTTTTGATTTCCCCGTCTTCCTGGGCGGTCCGGTCAAGACCGACAGCATATTTTTCATTCACCGCAAGCCGGAAATCCCGGGCAGTCTCCGGATCATGAAGGGGCTCTTCTGGGGCGGGGATGTGAATCTCATCCGGGCCATGATGGAACGCGGGGAACTGAGCGAGCAGGATATCCGATTCTATGTCGGTTATTCGGGCTGGGACCCGCACCAGCTTGACCGCGAGATCAGCGAGAATTCCTGGGTCCTGTCGCACACCACCGTGGAGGAGGTGATCAACGACCACCCGGAAAACCTCTGGAGCAATTACCTGAAAAACATGGGAAAGGATTATGCCATCTGGGCGAACTTCCCTCCGGATCCGGCCCTGAACTAAACCCTGTTCCCTTTCAGGCTCGCAATCGAAAGCAATACGCCCAGCACAATGGACAGGAATGCGGCAAACAGGATGCGCCATTCTTCGGGCAGCATGAAGTTGAGCGTCTGTGCAGGGATCCAGAAGAGCGGGATGGTTTTCTTATAAACGAATCCCCACATCGTTTTCCAGTCAATCTCACTGAAATACTGAGCGAACGGCATCGGTGAACAGAACGCCCTGAGGGTGCCTCCTGTTTTGGCAATATGAATATCGGTCAGCTTATGGAAGGTCATGAAGACCGGGGCAAAAAAGAGGTTGAGCATCGTCCCCACGCTGAATGCCGCGGCCAGCTTAAGCCATGAGAACCCGGGCAGGCGGAGCATGTCCCCCGGGGTTTGGACGGGAAAATCCACGCCCAGGGTTTTCAGCATATACGGAGCCCCTTCTCCGAAAATGACAAAGGCCATCTTGATCGTGACGCCCAGGAATCCCCAGACCAGCGCCCGCGGCAGGAATCCAAAGCCCTTCTGGCTGTACCTGCCCGTACGGATCCGCAACCCGATGCTCTCGCCGAAGGTGGCCAGGAGGGCGAACTTGACAAAACTGGCCGAATACGGGAATTCCCTGTTCAGTTTCCGGTACAGGTCCAGCACATCAGGAAAAAGAAAAAAAGGCAGGAGCAGCAGGATCACCGCCGCCAGGACAATCAGATCGGTTCTTTTCATGGGGATCGGGTCTGGGGCAAATTTAGTAAAATAACCTTCGCCCCTTTGGGCGGCCTTTTACCGAATCATCTGTTTTGTTACCTTTGTTCATAACAACCTCGTTTATTCTTTAACTTTTGTTATGTCTTCAGAAAAATACACATACGAAGAACTGGAAAACAAATACAATGAACTGGCAACCCGGATTGAACAGCTTTCCCGGGAGCTGTTTCTCTACCGGAAGATCGTAGAAACGATCCCATACGGGATTCATGTGTTCGACCGGGATGGTTTTGCCGTTATGGTCAATGACTGGCAGAAGGAACTCCTGCAGCTCCCCGACAAGGAGGAAGGCGTCAGGGTATTCAATGTGTTGACCGACCGTTTTGCCGTCGCGTCCGGCATGGACCAGGTGTTCCGGGAAGCATTGAAAGGCGAGGCATTCGGACACGAGGTGGAATATGACCTGGGCCATTTGGACAACACCTGGAACACCAGGAAGGACAAACGGCTGATCAGCGGGATGATCATCCCCCTCAAGGATGACCTCAACCAGGTGCAGTACGTATATGCGGTCGTCCAGGATGTGACCGATCAGAAACATACCGAGCAGGAGGTCAGGGAAAAGAACGAGTTTATCCAGACCGTGCTGGACCGGCTGCCGATCGGCATCTCGCTGAACCGGATGAGCGATGAAAAATCGATCTATATCAACAACAGATTCAGTGAAATTTACGGCTGGCCTGCACATGAGCTGCTGGATGTCCGGACCTTCTTCGAGAGAGTCTACCCGGATGCCGAATACCGTGAAAAGATCATGACCCGCATCATGGAGGACATCCAGTCGGGTGATCCTTCCCGGCTGCACTGGGAAGAGATCACGGTTACCGGGAAAGACGGTACCCGCCGGGTCGTCAACGCGGTGAATATCGCGCTGGTCGAACAGGACATCATGGTCTCCACCGTGATGGACGTCACCCGGATGAAACAAGTGGAAAATGAACTGCGCCAGGCGCTGGAGAAGGCCCGGGAAGCGGACCGGCTGAAGACCGCGTTCCTGCAGAACATTTCCCACGAGATCCGGACGCCGATGAATGCCATATGCGGATTCTCAGAGATGATGAAAGAGGAACAGCTGAACGCGGAAAAGCGAAACTCTTATCTTGATATCATCATCAACAGTGCAAACCAGTTGCTTTCGATCGTTAATGATGTCCTGTCCATATCGACCATTGAAACCGGGCAGGTCAAAGTCAACCTGAGGCAGATCAATGTAAATGATCTCCTGAGTGATATCCTGGCCATGCTGAAGCTGAAGGCGGCCGGGAAGCAGATCCGGTTATCGGCCACGCCCGGCCTCCCCGATTCCCAGGCAACGATCCTGACCGATGAGACCAAACTGAGACAGATCCTGATCAACCTGATCAGCAACGCCATCAAATTCACTCATGACGGGGCGGTTGAATTCGGGTACCACACATCAGACAGGTTCCTGGAATTTTATGTGCAGGATACCGGCGTCGGGATCAAGCCTCACCTTCATCATAAGATCTTCGAACGCTTTTTCCAGGCCGAATCAGGCTATTCGCGGAGTTACGGCGGAACGGGACTGGGATTGTCCATTTCGAAGTCGTACGTGGAACTCATGGGAGGCCGGATATGGCTGGAATCCCAGACCGGACCAGGCGCGAAATTCCTGTTCACGATACCGCACCACACGCCGGAGCTGACGGATCAGGCGCCTGCGATGCATTAATTTTTTCTTTGAAATCTCAGGGCAATTTTCCATCTTTGCTTCTGAAATGAACCTTCTCATCCTATTTTCGAAATGAAAGAGACCCCCATCAATTCCGAAGTCGTCAGCAGGCACATCAGGGAAAGCCGGATTCGTAATATAGGAAGCGCGACCATTCGCGAGATCAAACGACTGATCAGCGGGATCGAAAAAGAGACCGGGGAACAGTTCGTTCGCATGGAGATGGGAGTCCCGGGCCTGGTTCCGCCGGAGATCGGCATCAATGCCGAGATCGAAGCCCTGAAACACGGCGCGGCAGCCGTTTACCCGGATATCGAAGGGCTTCCGTCCCTCAAGGAGGAAGCCAGCCGCTTCGCCAGGCTTTTCCTCGACATCCATGTCGAACCGGCACACGTCGTGCCCACGGTCGGATCCATGCAGGGCGGCTTTGCCTCATTCCTGACCCTGTCCAGGCTGTACAAGGATCGGGATACCACCCTGTTCATTGATCCCGGCTTCCCGGTCCACCACCAGCAACACAAGGTGATGGGGCTGAAATACGAAGGATTTGACGTGTACAATTACCGCGGGGAGGCCCTGCGTGAGAAACTGGAGTCCTATTTTTCCAAAGGCCATATCCACTCGGTCCTTTACTCCAATCCCAACAACCCGTCGTGGATCTGCTTTACGGAGAAGGAACTGAAGATCATCGGCGAACTGGCCACCAGGTACAATGTAGTCATCATCGAAGACCTGGCTTATTTTGCCATGGACTTCAGGAAAGACTACTCGAAACCAGGGGTGGCCCCCTTTCAGCCTACAGTGGCCCATTTCACCGACAATTACATCCTGCTGATCAGCAGTTCCAAGGCCTTCAGCTATGCCGGCCAGCGGATCGGGATGATGATCGTTTCCGACAAAACCTTTGAAACGAAATCCGAAGACCTGTTGCGGTATTATACCACCGATATCTTCGGCCGGGCGCTGATCTACGGCACCCTCTACGCCCTGAGCGCCGGCACCGCCCATTCACCGCAATATGCCCTGGCAGCCATGCTGAAAGCGGTCAACGACGGGAAGTATAATTTCGTCGAGGTCGTCAAAGAGTATGGGGAGAAAGCGAAGATCATGAAAAAGATGTTCCTGGATAACGGGTTCAGGATCGTGTATGACCAGGACGAGGGCGTACCCATTGCCGACGGCTTTTATTTTACGGTCTCCTACCCCGGCATGGAAGGGGACCAGTTGCTCGAAGAACTGATCTACTACGGCATCAGCGCCATCGCGCTCCGCATCACCGGCAGCGAGCGGCACGAAGGGCTCAGGGCCTGCGTGTCGCTGGTCCGGCGCGAGCAGTTCCCGGCCCTGGAGCAACGCCTGAAAACATTCCACGAGCAACATCCCCTGCCGTAATGAACACGATCCGCGCCTGCATCGGAACGGTCATCCTGATCCTGTTGTGCGAGACCCTTCCGGCCCAGGATACCGTGATCAACGGCGTTACCATATCTTTCGGAATCGACCGGCATACGTTCCCAAATCGATGGCTCAGAAAGAACATCAGCGCGGAAGCCGTGTCTCTTCCCGATACCTGCATGCCCAGGGCCCAAGCTCTCATGGCGCAGGCGCTGGCCAGGTATCCGGTCTCCATGCCGTGCAAGTACCTTAAGCGGGTACATATTTTCAAAAGCCTCCGGTTTTACGGTTATCCGTACGGTGGGACCTACCGCAGGAAGGCCGTATACCTCACCTTTGACCCGGGCCATCCGATGAGCGGCGAATCCTTCCTGGAGGAACGGTTCCATCATGAGTTCTCAAGCATTCTATGGAAGGAGAACCACCGGAAACTTGACCTCGATGCGTGGATGTCGTTCAATCCGCCGGGTTTCGTTTACGGCGAGGGGGGCATTGACGCTATCCAGGAGGGGATCGCCTCGATGGAGACCGATCCCGGGTATTTCGCTATCGGGTTCCTGAACCGTTATGCGATGACCGAGATCGAACAGGATATCAATTGCATCGCTCAGTACCTGTTTTGCGGCGGACCGGAATTCTGGAAGATCGTGGATGAAAACGAACGGATCCGGGGAAAAGTGATCCTGCTGGTTGATTTTTATCACCAG
>DAIRDK010000194.1:0-5275 GCA_036796175.1 Bacteroidales bacterium
TATATGGCAGGGTGTTGTTGTTAAGGAACCGCCGGACATTTGAATATGAAGCACGATCGACATCGATAGAGAATGTGGAAAGCGGATTCCCGACGACCTCTTTGAAATCGTTTTCATTGTTCTTGTCATATGATTCGGCGTTGAATTCCCGGATTTCATAATCAGCGGAGACCGCATAGGCGGAGGCCGGTGCTTCCCGGCATCCGGCAACGGTAAGTTTAGAGTTCAGGGATTTTGTCTCCTGCATCTGCACGCCGATGATGGTCATCGCCTGCTCCTGCAGTGCCGTTTCGGACCTGGCCGGGCCCGGCTCAATGTTTAGTTTCACGACCAATTCGGTGACGTTAGCTGTTTCGGCAGACAGGTTTTTTTTAACCCATGGCTTGTAGCCCGGCTTGGTCACGCTCAGGTGGTAGCGGCCCGGCGTGATGCCTGTGAATCTAAAATGACCCTGCATGTCCGACATAACGGTCATGACCTTGTTCCCGGACAAGTCCAGCAAGATCAGCGTGGCGCCGATAAGCGGGTGCTCCTCCCCTGCTTCTATGACCGTTCCTCTGATCTCGGCATTGCCTTTGTAAGTTTTCGCTAATGCGAGCGAAACTGCCAATACGCAACCGGCCAAGAGGACCGGAAGCAGGATGGTGCGAGTAATGTTTCCTTTTGTTTTCATGGCAATCGGGTTTAAATGATGGTTCGTTTTGAAACAGGATGCAGGTTCAAAGGAAATTCCATAAACCACGGCAAAATTTTCCGTGCAGAGGAAGTTCTGACGTGTTTCGTTTAACTTTACACATATAATTAAAAGCATCTTGACCGATCCAAAACAAATGGCCGGTCTGTCCGACGGGGAGATCATCACCCGTTACCGTGAAACCGGTGACCGGGAACTTGTCGGCGAGCTGTTCCGGAGATACACCCGGTTCGTGTTCCTGGTATGCATGAAGTACCTGGAAGATGAAGAGGAAGCTAAAGATGCCGTGATGCAGATCTTCGAGAACCTCTTCACGGGATTGAACAAACACGATGTGATGACCTTCAAGCCCTGGCTGCATGCAGTCGCCAGGAACCACTGCCTGGCCCGGATCAGGACAGAAAGGAAAATGCATCGTTCAGCCGAAGAATTGAAAAAAGATGCGCATGCCGGTATGGAAACGGGGTATGTTTTGCATCTGGAAGATGATGAGGAGATGCAGTTGAAACGACTGGAAGATGCGATCCTGATGCTGAACCGGGAACAGCAGGTCTGTATCGAGTTGTTCTACCTGAAGAAGATGAGGTACCAGGAGATCATGAGCAGGACCGGCCAGACGTATGAACAGGTCAAAAGCCATATACAGAACGGAAAAAGAAATTTAAAGATCCTTTTAAGCAATCGAAATGGAGAATAACCTGCACGGCATATTTTCAGGATCGGAATGTCCGCCCCATTCCCGGCTGGTTGATTATTACCTCCGGAAGCTGACGGATGAGGAGATGCACCGGGTGGAGCAGCACCTGGTCGACTGCGAGATGTGTTCCGATGAATTGGAGGGTCTTTCGAAGATGAACGATCCCCTCGACCTGGAAGGGATCGTCGGGGAGATCAACGAACATACGTATCCCGGCCGGCGCAAGATCCTGGGATTGCGCCGGAATTACGCGATACTGGCCGCAGCGGCTGTTGTCGTCCTGCTGGTCGGCTCGGTCATGGTCATCCGGGTTGTCACAAGCTCGCGTCCGGAACAGATGATGACCGTCAATACAGCGCCCTCGGTAAGCACACAGGATATGGCTTCGAAAACCACCATTCCTTCCCAGCCGCCTGCTGCAGTAGAGAAGGAAAAAGCAGAGCCTGAGCCCGCTGCGCAGGATATCCGGCAGGAACCCTCGCCCGTTGCGGGCATTGTGTCGGAGGAGGCAAAGGCTGTGGAACCGGAAGTCGTCCAGGAATCCAGTGACCAGCCGGCTATCAGCGACAATACCGTGCCAGCTGATTCCGGGCGGCAAACCCGGGATCAAATCGCTCCGGCAGCAACTGCCCGGAATGCCCCTGCAGGGGAAGGCGTATCCGTTCAAAAAATGGCAACTGACGCCAAGGGGACGGAGCTTTCGGGGAAACAGGGTTCAGCCACATTGATGGATGTCGCCATGGAGGAGTTCCGGGCAAAAAACTATACCCAGGCTGCCCTGTTCTTTTCTCAGGTAACCGCGAACGATACGGCCAACCGGGAAGCAGTCTATCATCTTGCACTTTGTTATTACTACACAGGCGAAACGAAAAAAGCCATCCGTATTCTGAAGAGCATCGGACGTGACACGTTAAATCCTTTCCGGATACCGGCCACAGAATTGCTGGACAAGATCCGGCAGGAAGAGAAGCCTTGAGATTTTTTTTATAACAGGACCCATCAGGGGTTGAAATCCCTCTAAAATCCCTTATATTTGGGAGTCACATCCAAAATATTCATCAATACCATAACCATGCAACAACGGATACGATATTTCAGACCCATGCTGCGGGCCGGGACGTGGTTCCTGCTGCTGGTCCTGTGTGGATTTTCCACGTTGACGTACGCCCAGGTCCGCACGATCAAAGGCACAGTCACCACCTCCGACACGAAGGAGACATTGCCCGGGGCCACCATCGTAATCAAGGGAACCACTTCAGGCACGGCGACTGACCTGGACGGGAACTTCACCCTGAATGTTCCCGCCGGCGGAGCGGTCCTCGTTGTTTCCTATGTCGGTTACAACGCGAAAGAGATACCGATCGGGGCCCAGGATGTTTACGACATCGTACTTGAACCCTCCAAAGTGTCGCTTGACGAGGTGGTCGTGATCGGCTATGGGACGGTCCGTAAAAGTGACCTGACGGGATCCGTTTCGAGCCTGAAATCGGACGACATCACCAAGATCACGGCACTCAACCCGGTACAAAGCCTGCAGGGCAAGGTGACCGGGGTACAAGTGACCAGTGCCTCCGGGACGCCCGGTGAGTCCCCTGTCGTACGGGTGCGCGGTGTCGGCACGTTCAATAATGCCTCCCCGATCTATGTCGTGGACGGCGTGATCCTCGATGATATCTCTTTCCTGAACTCCGGGGATATCACTTCGATGGAAGTTCTGAAGGATGCATCCGCAACGGCTATTTATGGTTCGAGAGGAGCCAACGGGGTAATCCTCATCACGACCAAATCGGGCAAAGGCGCGGCGGATAAAACGGTGATCACCCTGTCCGCGGAACTGGGCATCCAGAATCTCGCCAGGGAGATCGACCTGCTCAGCGGAAGGGAATTCGCCATCATCTCCAACGAGATCAAGCCTGGCAGCTACAACAACGTGGACGCCGTCCCGAACACCAACTGGCAGGACCTGATCTTTCATTCTGCCCCGGTGTACAACGTCCAGTTGGCAGCCAGCGGCTCCGGGAAGCTTTCCCAGTATTACATCAGCCTGAGTTATTTTAACCAGGATGGGATCATCGACAAATCGAACTATGAACGGATCACCTTCAAACTGAACAACATCTTCAACCTTTCGAAATACGTGCGGTTCGGGAATAACATCACACTCGCACCGTTCGATCAGCAGATCGCCCCGGATGTCACTTACGCCGCATACAGGGCCCAGCCGCTGCTGGAACCCTATTATGATGACGGCAGTTTCGCCGTGGTGTACAATGTGGGCAATCCCCTGGCTTCGCTCAAATACTCCAATAACTTTGTCCGGGGTTTCCGGGGCGTCGGCAATCTTTACGGGGAGGTCGATTTTTTGAAGATGTTCACGTTCAAGTCGAGTTTCGGACTGGATGCCGGGTATTACAAGGCAGAGAGCTACACACCGGCCTACACGGTGTACAATCCCGACGGGACCGCTTCGCAGCAGGATTTTCCGCAAAGCAAGCTGGTCAAGGGTTCCAACGACATCCTGACCTGGCTTTGGGAGAACACCCTGACTTTCAAGAAGGCATTCGGCAAACATACCGTGGACGCCCTCGCCGGGTATACCATGCAGAACACCTCATCGGAAAATTTCAACGTTGAGGGGATGAACGTCATCCGTGACGCATCGAGTTTCTGGTATATCAAACCTTCCTATGTTTATGACCTGAATAACGACATCAATACGATCAACATGATGTCGAACCTGGTTGATCCCAACCAGTATTATTCGATGATCTCATATCTCTTCCGCATCAATTACACCTTTGCAAACCGGTACATTCTCACCGCCACGTACCGTCGCGACGGTTCATCGAAATTCAGCAAGGAGAACCGTTACTCCGATTTTCCCTCGTTCGCCGCAGGATGGAATATCTCGCAGGAGAATTTCATGAAGGACATCAACTGGCTTTCAAAGCTCAAAGTACGTGCCAGCTGGGGCAAGATCGGGAATGAGAAGATCCAGTACTGGGACCGTTATTCCCGGGTGATCGACCTGATCACAATTTTTGGGACTCAGTCGGTGTCGAATCCTGCTGCAACCTATGGAGCCACGGGGAATCCCAACCTGCGCTGGGAGGTTTCCACCCAGTGGGACGCGGGACTTGAAACCGGTCTCTTCAAGGACAAGCTGACCGGTGAATTCGACTATTACCACCGGGTTACCGACGACGTCCTGGTCCTCCTTTCCGTTCCTGGGTATTTTGGCAACGGCCAGGGCGAAAAAGTCCGGTTCAATGCCGCATCAGTCCTGAACGAAGGGTTCGAATTCAACCTGGCCTGGAAGCACCGGGTGAACAAGTTCTATTACTCGGTCGGCTTCCTGGGCTCCACGGTTCACAATGAAGTGCTGGCGGTAGGCGGGAGCGAGGGAGTTGATTCCGTACTTATCGGGGGCTATCTGGCCAACGGGATCCCGGTTACATCCAGCAGCGTCGGTCTGCCGATCGGTGCGTTTTATGGATACAAGACGGACGGGATCTTCCAGAGCCAGGCAGAACTTGATGCTTACCCGCATGATCCTCAGGCCGGGGTAGGTGATCTCCGGTTTGTGGACGTCAATCATGACGGGGTCATCAACGGGCTTGACCGGACGACCGGGTCTTCATGGGATCAGGCGGCGGCAAATGAGTACCAGTCGTATTCCATCGGATTGGAGCTGAAGTTTCCTCTCGGCGGGGGGGAGAAAAGCGCCAGTTAACTGGAGGCGGCCCGCAGGAGAAAGCAGCAGGCCCTGCTCGAACTGAAGGCAGCCGAAGTCGCTCTTGCCAACGGGATCGCCACTGCCATCAGAAACCTGGGCAGCGCTAGGGAGCAGCTCGCCCACTATCGTAAAGCCTTGGATCTGAACG
>DAIRDK010000195.1:0-5272 GCA_036796175.1 Bacteroidales bacterium
GGCCAGCCGGGCGAACGTGTTCGCCAACAGCACCTTCTTGGCCAGGCCGATGACGAACCGGTAGAACCCAAGCAGCCGGTTGTCGATGTTCTCCTGCTGGGAACGGTCGGCGATCTGCCCTGCGATCTGCCCAACCCTGACGATCGGCCCGGAAAGCAGTTGCGGGAACATGAAGACGTAAAGAGCATAGTCCTGCAGCCGGCGGAACGGCTCATGTCTATTTTTATAGATCTCGAGCACGTACGAGAGCTTCTGGAAGGTGATGAAGGAGATCCCGACAGGCAGGGCGATCCGGGTCCAGCCTGCCGGTTCCGCGCCAAACCATCCCAGCACGGCATCGAACTGCTCGACAAAAAAGTTCATGTATTTGAAATAGAGCAGCAGGCCAAGATTGAGGAGGAGGCTTGCCCAGAGGAGCAGCTTCTTCGAAGTCCCCTGCGTGACGGGCATCGCACGGGTGAGAAAGAAATCGGCAAGGACGGATCCTGCAACGTAGAAAACAAAGACCGGAGCTCCCCATGCATAGAACATGATGCTGGATAGAAGGACAAACCAATTTCTACACCTCCGTGGTAATAATAAATAAATTAACAGGAAGATGGGTAAGAAATAGACGAGAAATAAACTACTGGAGAATACCATGATTGGCTCGCTAGTTCGTAGTAAAAGTATTACTTTTTTAAAAAATGGCAATAAAACATCCTTTTCATTCAATCTTTTTTTACTTATATGGCTAAATAATCGATCCTTATGTTTAGCTTTGTGAATATCTTGCTAATCAAATTCTATCAATGATGGGATCTACATGGGAAAGTCGCAGGGGATATGTTAATCTCCTTTTATTTGGACTGATTTTTGAACTGTTTTTGTTATTGGTCACCTTTAAAGCATTTCACAATCCCGTCACTCATGATGAAGCCTTTACGGCAATCCACTACACTCAGTACTCGTATTGGGAAATCATGATGTATCCTGATTCCTGGCCCAACAACCATATTTTAAACACACTGCTAATAAAACTGTTTTCCTCCATCTTCGGCATGGAACAATGGGCAATTCGAATTCCCAACCTGTTGGCCTTTCTACTGTATTCCTTCGCCATCTTTCGTATCGTCAGTTCCACCTTGCGCTTCGATTCATTTATGTTTTTACCTGCTTCCATCCTGTTTATTTGTAATCCTTACCTGCTCGATTTTTTCAGTCTTGCCCGGGGATACGGTTTGTGCATTGGATTATCTACCCTCTCTGTTAGTTATCTCGTTACCGGCATAAAGTTGTTTCATATAAAAGATTTGTGGCTCGCATTCTATCTGGCAATTTTGGCATCTTATGCAAGTTTTCCTGCGATCATTGTATTCCTGGCTATCACCATAATAGTTCTATTCTACTTGATCATTATATCAAGAAGCCAGGGAAAAAATTCCGTCGTTTCATTAGTCACTTTATGCATGTCATGCATTGTTTATGGACTTCTAATCCTGGGGCCATTTCTTAAAATGAAGAAGGATAACATGTTTGATCTTTTTACTTCACAAGGATTTTATGAGGCCACCATGCTATCCTTAACTCATAACATGGTAACCGAATATCCTGAATCTACTGTATGGGATCAGCCCCTTGCGATAGGGCTATTGCTGGTGGTAGTAATCAATGTTGTAATTGTAACGGTCAGATTTGTAACATCAAAAGAAAGGACCCAGGAGTTCCGGAAACCTGTCTGGATTTCCAGTATGGTCCTGATTTTGGTAGTTACATTGAATTTTCTGGAGCATATCCTGATAAAAACTCCATACTTGGCAGGACGTATCGGGTTGTTTTATTTCCCTCTTTTTACATTTTCACTGGTTTGCCTTATTCAATTCATCGATTTAAGTAAAAGCAGATTTATTAAGCTGCTTTTTTCGGTGGTTGTCAGCATTGCGTTATTAGCCCATCTTTGCCTTAATGTCAGGTTATCCTATTTCCGTGAATGGTGGTTTGATGCCCACACAATGGATGTTATCAATTTTTTATCCAGCACAGAAAAACGGGACTCGGTAAAGTTGAAAGCCCATTGGCTTTTTGCTCCTTCATTGACGTTTTATAAAGAAACAGGAAAGGCCATGAAAATTGACCTTTTAATCAGTGACAAAAATATCGATGTCAATACTGATGCGGATTATTATTATATTTTTACGGAAGACTATGAACTGTTAAAATCCCGGTTTGATCCCGTTTGGGAAAGTTCGGGCCGTTTCATGCTGGTTAAAGCAAAACCAACCACACCATCAGATCATAAGATCAATCAGTAATAGACCACTTTCAGATCATCTGCAAAGAAGACCCTGCCCGCGGGATTTTCAATCTGTACCAGGATCGTCGCATCCCACGGCATGTCGGCCGGGAATGTGAATACCCTGTACACTTTGTTCCAGGCGATCCCTGTTTGCAGGAAGGGATCCACACTGCAGGAATCGGCGAACAGCGTCTGCCCCTGACGGCTGATCCTGCACGTCAGCATCGCTCCTCCCGTTCCTCCCGGGGCATGAACATACACCCTGGCATCGGCATGGGTCGGGAACGGTAGCGGGAATTCAAAGAACCATAACGGGGTGCCGGCTCCCTCGCTGAAGGTCGCATTGAACCGGATGCTTTTCAGGTAAGACCTGGAAATGGAATCGCTGTGATAACTGCCGGGCGACAAGGTCCCGTTTTCAAAATCATTGGTGAATTTGAAGGGCAATGACGGAGTCCTGCAAAAGCCGGCCCGGCTGGCGATCCGGCTGAACTGGTCCCAATCCCAGACGGAACCTGAGAAGCAGCCGCTGTAGGCATAGGTCATCCGGATGTTGTACCCGCTCATCGCAGCAAGAAGGAGCAGGAATGCGATCCCCGGTATCCGGGTCCGGATCCGGAATACCTGTTCAGCCAGGATCCCGAACGCGATGGCAAACAGCGGGATGAAATCGATGAATGCCCGGTGCCCGAATCCGCATCCGAAGAACCAGCTGTGCCATGCGGAGATGATGTAACTGGCCAGCAGGAAAAAGATCAGCAGCAGGATCCCGTTCTTTTGCTTCCGGATGATCATCAGGACGGCGCCCAGGATGAACAGCACCCATCCGGGATTATAGAGGAACAGCCCGTTCAGCGGGGCGAACCAGATCTCCGCAAGGCGCGGATTCGCCCAGTTGGAAAATGTTTCTCCCTCATAGGCGTAATGCAGGGGTGATCCGAACATGTAAACCCAATACAGCATCTGCGGCAGAAAGATGACCAGGAACACCGCGGCAAATGACACCGCGTTCCTCCAGGCAAGCAGGCGCCGTACCCTTTGCCCGACGGCCTCCGCGGTGCCCGTATTCCAGAATGGCAGCAGCAGCAGGATGATGCCGTTGACAGGCCGGACCAGCATGGCCAGCGAAGCCGTGACCGCGACCAAGATGAACGATCTCCAATCCTCCTTTTCCGTAAACACCTGCAACGCCCACAAGTAAGCCGCGATCACGCAAAAGGAATACACATGCGACATCAGGGGCAGGCGGACGGTATAAAAAAAGAGATTCGTTCCCGCAAAAATCAATAATAGCAGGAAATAGCGAAGAGGCGAACCGGTGTGTCTACGAAGAACCCGTTCGATGAAGAACAACCCCAACACTAAATAGAATGCCGCCGCCACATCGGCCATCCGGTGGAACGCCATGGAAAATCCTCCCTCGGGCGGGATCCCGAAGATCCCGGAATACAGCAGGGTGCCTGCGAAGAAAGGCGACAGCATGACGGCAACGCCGCAGGTGTACTTGTATATGAATTTCCTTTGCTGATGGTCGATGAATCCGCATCCGGTCGAGTCATCGATCCCGGCAGGGAACCGGTTGTAGTCGAAGTGATACAGAAAGGTAACCGGCAGGTAGGCATAATAGCCGGCGCCGTCGGCAAAGATCTCGCTGTGCCAGTTGAAACGCCCGACATCTTTGTGCACAGCCAGGGTCAGGACCATTGAAAGTCCGAACAGCGCAACGAAAAACAACCAGCGGAAAAGGGATCGGAGACGCTTCATGGGGTTACAGGATATCGCTCACTCCTCGAAAACAAAAACCTCCAGGTCATCAACATACAGCTCGTGTTTGCCCCGGTACCAGAAATAGATCCTGACCTGGTCGTTGGCCGGATCGGAAATATAGGGGATCTCGTAATCCATGGAGATCTTAGTCCATATGTTGGGGGCCAGTCCCAGCTTCTCAAGCGGCAAGCTCCTGTATTTGATGTGCTCTCCGTTGTGGGTGACCGTGATCACCAGGTCGGCCAGCGTTCCCGTTGAATCGGAAGTGGGATACACCCAGGCCGAGGCCCTGATCCAGTAATCGTCCATGGAGGAGACGCGGTTGGCCGGGGCATGAAGCCCGGGCGAAAATGCCATCGCGGTATCCAGCCGGTAGGCATAGTGTCCCGAATGGACCGGTGAGGTCACATAGTTCCCGGTCTCGTTCGGATCGGGAGTTTCGAAGCTCTGGTACAACACGGTGCGGCGGGAGTAGTTCTTGCCGTCGTCCATGGTTTCCCTGACGTTGTTCTTTTCCGGTTCCAGCAGCCGGAGATCCCCGGGATCCACGTGAGTCTTCAGGAAAACCGCACGGTA
This sequence comes from Bacteroidales bacterium, assembly GCA_036796175.1. Lineage (GTDB taxonomy): Bacteria > Bacteroidota > Bacteroidia > Bacteroidales > FEN-979 > DAIRDK01. The sequence continues at coordinate 4,619 of DAIRDK010000195.1, forward strand.
GTAAGGCCAGGTCATCCTTGAAGGATCGAAGATGAAATTCATGTATTGCCATGTCTGGAACAGGTTCAGGAATATCCCGAAGCCGAATACCAGCACGAACAGGATCCGCACATACACTTTGCGCTCCGTCACCCATTGAATGAAAAAGCCCATGGGCAGGGCGAGCAGGGCGTACGACTGCATCATGGAACGCTGGCCGAGGCTTCCGCCGAACCACCAGGTGGTCCATCCCGCGATGATCATGATGTTGAAGAAGGTAAAGAGGAATACGGGGGTGAAGGTTTCCCGGCTTCTCCGGAACTGGACGATGAATCCCAGGAGGGCAAAGGTCATCAGCGGCGCGTAGACCAGCCATCCCTTCTTGAACGAGAACATCACCCGCATGAAATAGGGCGCGAACAGCCGGATCTTCTCCCCTTCCTCATAGCTGTAGTAGATCCATTTCCCGGCATGGATCTTCCAGTAGAGCAGCTGCATGAAACCGACCAGGAACAGCATCGCCGCGGCCAACACGACCATCCCGAAATGACGGCGCAGCATCTGCCATTTGCGCAACAGCGTATCGCGGTTCCAAACACCCCAGAACACCGGCACCAGCGCGGCAATGATCTCCGTTGGACGGATCAGGGTCATCATTCCAACGGCCAGTCCAAT
>DAIRDK010000196.1:0-5270 GCA_036796175.1 Bacteroidales bacterium
CTAGGGAATGGGGATAAATACCCGGGGCGCCTGCTGATCCTGACCGATTCAATCAAGGGACGGTTTGAATTGACCTCGGAAGAGGATCAGAAGATTGGTGAAGCCGTAAGGAAGTATGCGTCCCAGTTTGAACAGATCAAGGACGCCCTGATCATTAATGATCCCCGGACGACAGCGTATTCGGTCCTTTACAGGAACGCCACATCTAACATTCCCAATTACCAGTTCGAGATTTTCAGCACCCGGGAAGCAGCCATCAAATGGCTGCTCGGCTGATCATTTCATTGCCGTTACCGAGATTTCCACATGCATGTTCCGGGGCAGGGCTGCCACCTGGACGGTTTCCCGGGCAGGGTAAGGTTCCTTCAGGAACGATGCGTACACCTTGTTGATCGTTTCGAAATGCCTGAGATCGGTTGTAAAGATAGTGGTCTTCATAACGTTCGACCAGGTCATTCCGGCTTTCTTCAGGATCGCCTCCACATTCTGCATCACACGGGTGATCTCCTGTTCAATGGTTGCGGTATCTGCTCGTCCCGTCAAGGGGTCGATGGCGATCTGCCCGGAGGCAAAGAGGATGCCGTTGTTCATCAGGGCGTGGCTGTATGGTCCGATCGGCGTGGGGGCGTTTTCAGGAGTGATTACCTGAACCCCCTGTGCTTGCATAATCCATGCTGAGAGCACTGCCATGACAACGAGTATGATTCTGTTCATACCTCTCTTTTTTTCCTGTGAAGACGCGGAGACGCAAAAGAAGGCTTAGCGGCTTGACGTCTTGGCGGTTAATTTATGCTGTTGCTGCTATTTCCTTAATCGCTTTCACGAATTTATCGAGATCGTAGGTCTGAGTATAAACATGCGGCGTGACCCTTACACCCGACATCCCTTCCCATTCGATGCCGGTCGTATGGATCTTGTACTGGGTGAACAACCTCGACACCAGATCCCCGGGTTTGATCCCATCGATCGATACCAGCCCGATGACACAGCCGAACCGCCGGTCGAGGGATGTATGCGTATGTACTTTCGGGAAATCCCGCACCTGTTCCATCCAGTAATTCTTCAGGTACCAAAGCCGTTCCTGTTTCCGCGAAGGACCGATCATCCTGTGGAAATCCAGCGCGCTTCCGATGGCCATTTCCGTAGGGAACGAGCGTGTCCCCAACCGCTCGAATTTGGTGATCTTGTCCGACAGCGGATCATCTTCGGGATACCAGATCTCCCTGATCTTTTCATTTCTGACATACAGCAGCCCGGCACCGAACGGCGCGCAGAGCCATTTGTGAAGGCTGGTTGCAAAATAGTCACAATTTAGGTCCGGGATCCTGAAATCGAGCAGGGCGAATGTATGAGCCCCGTCGACGAGTACCTCGATATTCCTTTTCTTCGCTTCATCGGCAATCCGGCGAACCGGCAGGGTCTGGCCGATCCAGTTGATGATATGGGTGAGGTTGACGACGCGGGTCCGACTGGTGAATTGCGACACATAGGAGTTGACCAGGTAATCTTCATCCTCGGAAGGGAGATTCAGGCTGACCCATTTCAAGACGATTCCGTCGCGTTTCTCCCGCATTTTCCAGGAAGTCATTACATTGGGATAATCCTGCTTGGCCAGGACCACCTCATCACCCGGTTTCAGGTTCAGCCCGAAGATGATCTGGTTCATGGCTTCAGTGGTGTTGCGGTTGAACGCGATCTCCGAGGGGGAGCACCCGGCAAAGTCAGCCATGTCGTCCCTCAGGGCTGACCTCCCCTGGTCGAGGATCTGCCACATGTAGTAGGAAGGGGCTTCATTGCTCAGCTGGTGATAACGGAAAAAGGCGTCCTGCACTACCTTGGGTTGCGGACTGACCCCGCCGTTATTGAGATTCATGATGTTCGGGCTGGTGGTGTACGCCTGTTGCATCCAGCCCCAGAAGTCGCTGTCGCCCATCCTAGATGCCTCTTCGGGAGTGAGCATCGGAGGTGCTGTGAGGGAGGCCGCACGGGTCTGTTCAAATAGTCCGGGCAGAGTCACAGCGCCAATGGCAAGCCCCATTCCGCCCAGGAATCTTCTTCGATTGATCGACATATCAAAAATTTTACTTCTAGTAAAAGTAGGAAATTTATCCCGATATATTAATTTTATCTGGACATTCGGCGGTTATGAAAGAAGCACTCTGGTACGATAAGCTCTACGATCAGAAGGTCAGGTGCCAACTCTGTCCGCACCGGTGCATGATTTCACCCGGACACCGGGGCATTTGCGAAGTGAGGGAGAACAAGGACGGGAAACTGGCCACACTCAATTACCGGATCTACAGTTCCGTCAATATCGACCCGGTGGAAAAAAAACCGTTGTATCATTTTTTCCCTGGCCGGAGGATCCTGAGTGTGGGGAGTTTCGGATGCAACCTGCAATGCAAATTCTGCCAGAACCATGAGATATCCCAGCTTCCAGCAGGTGCCTCAATACAAGGCAACCGAATCGAACCGCAGGCCCTGATCGACCAGGCGGCCCGGACTCCTCAGAATATCGGCATGGCCTATACTTATAACGAACCGGTCATTTCCTATGAGACCGTGATCGAAGTGGCCCGGTTGGCACAACGTAAGGGATTGAAAAACGTGATGGTAACCAATGGCTTCATCACTCCCAAACCCCTTGAGGAACTGCTGCCTCTCATCGATGCCTTCAATGTCGATCTGAAAGCCAACGATGAACAATTCTATCACCGGTATACTGCCTCCCGCCTGGCACCGGTAAAAGAAACCCTGTTGGCCATCCGTAAAGCCGGAAAACACCTCGAGATCACCAACCTGGTCATCCCGGAACTCAATGATGACGAAGCCCGGTTTGTTGACATGGTCAACTGGATCGCCCTTGAACTGGGCAGAGAGACTCCCCTGCATCTTTCACGATATTTTCCCCGCCATCACTTTTCCATCCCGCCGACCCCGGAGAAGACCCTCCTGCGGTTGTTTGAGATCGCCCGGTACCATCTTTCGTATGTCTACATCGGCAATCTGTACACGCCGTTCGGACAGGATACACGATGCCCCACCTGCCATACGGTGCTGGTCTCACGATCAGGATACAACGTTTCGGTACTGGGATTAAAGGACAACGGGCATTGCAAGGGGTGTAACAGTAAGATAGAGATAGTGACAGAGTGACAGAGTAACAGAGTGACAAGGTAACAAGGTAACAAGGTGACAAGGTGACAAGGTGACAAGGTTGATGAAAGGATTTAAGCTTGTAATACTGATTGTGTTGTTCTTTGGTGGCAGTAGCTTTGCACAATTTTATTCTACTGGGGAGGATCCCGGTTCGATGCGCTGGAAACAGATCAAAACGGACCGGTACCGGCTGATCTATCCTGAGGCGTTTTCGCCGAATGCGCAATACCTGGCGAATGTGATGGATCTCGTCGTTCGGAGCGAGACAAAGACGCTTCATGCCAAAGTCCCCTGGATACCTGTCATCATCCATCAGCAGTCAGTGATATCCAATGGAATTACCGTCTGGGCCCCCCGCAGGATCGAACTGTACCCTTGTCCGCCCCAGTCTTCCTATTCCGAAGAATGGCTTGAACAGCTTGCCATTCACGAATACAGGCATGCCGTGCAAACCTCTAAAATGAACCAGGGTTTCACCAAAGCGCTCTATTGCCTGTTTGGCGAACAGGCGACGGGGGCGATGCTTGGCCTGTTCATCCCCACCTGGTTCCTGGAGGGAGATGCTACCTGCACGGAAACGGCCCTGTCGCGCTCGGGCAGGGGAAGGACGCCGGTCTTTGAGAACATCCTCCGTTCACAACTGCTGGAAAAAGGCCCCTACTCTTACGATAAGGCAACGCTGGGGTCCTACCGGACCTTTACGCCGGATGCATACCAACTGGGGTATCATCTTGTGGCGTGGGGCAGGGAGCAGTATGGTACGGAATTGTGGAACCAGGCGTTGGACCGTAGTGCCCAACTTCCGTTCATGGTTGCGCCCTTCAATTCCGGGATCCGGAGCGTGACCGGCATGACCAAAACCCGATATTACAAGGCTGCCCTTGAGGACCTGACCCAACGGTGGCTGGGGCAGGACGCAAAAACGGAGATCACACCTGCCACCCTGATCACACAACGTGATCCGAAGAACTACACGGATTACAACTTCCCTGTTCTGAACGACAGCACTTCCGTGATCGCATTGAAATCGGACATGAACGATCCCGACCGTATTGTGCATATCGATCTGTCGACAAAAAAAGAGACCGTTGTCTTCCATCCCGGGGATTACATCAAGGATGCACTCAGTGTTTCGGGCGAATGGCTAGCCTGGTGCGAATACCGGCCTGACCCGCGCTGGGATAATCGCAGTTATGCCGTCATCCGCACCTATAACATGGAGAGCCGTAAAAGTCATTACCTGACCCGCAAGACCCGCTATTTCTTCCCGACGATATCTCCCGACGGAAGTACCCTCGCCGCCATTTCCATCGATCTGCAAAACAATTCCAGCCTCAACCTCCTCGATTTCAAAACGGGCCACGTGATCAAACGCTATGCATTCCCGGGGAAGCAGCTGATAACGGAACCGACGTGGTCCCCGGATGGCGAAGAGGTACTTTTCTGTAGCACGACCGACAGGGGCAAATCGCTGGTCGAAGTTAAAATTGAGTCTGACTCGGTCATCGTTCTTGTCGAGAACGACCAGGACTTTATCAGCGGTCCTGTCTACCTTTCCGAAGATACCATCATTTATTCCGATGGATACTCGGGTATTGACAACATCTATTACCTGGATGAGACCACCCGGGACATTTACATGGTCCATTCATCTCGTTTCGGATCCTACAATGCCAACTTCACCCCCAGGAAAGACCGCTTGTTCTGGTCAGCCCTCACATCCGACGGGCTCATGCTGATGGAGAGTCCGGTAAATCCCGAAACATGGGTGCACGCTGACCATGTGACCAACCATTCGATCCGGCTGTTCGATTCCATTGTTGCCCAGGAACAATTCAATGTGCAAGATTCGGTGCTGGAGTATGGGATTGACCGTCTACTTGGAGGGGGAAGGGGGCAGGGGGAAGGGAGCGATATTAAAACCTATCCTGAGAAGCGTTACTCCAAAATAAGTCATTTGTTCAATCCTCATAGCTGGGCGCCGCTGGCGCTGGATGTAAACAACCTGACCGTGGAGCCGGGCGTTTCGGTAGTTTCCCAGAATGTACTCAGCACCATGACGGCCAGCGCGGGATACCGGTACAATTACAACGACCGGACCGGCACCTTGT
>DAIRDK010000197.1:0-5261 GCA_036796175.1 Bacteroidales bacterium
AAAGCGATCTCCTGGGGAACGACCCCGATGATATGCCGGATCTGGTTCATGTGGTGGTGAAGATCCAGTCCGTCGATGGTCACATGCCCGGACGTGGGAGCGAACAATCCGCAGAGGATCGAGATGGTTGTCGTTTTGCCGGCCCCGTTGGGCCCCAGCAGTCCGAAGATCTCATTGGTATAGATCCCGAGCGACAGCGAGCGTACGGCAGGTTCATCCGAACCCTTGTAGATCTTCGTCAGGTCTCTGATCTCTATAATCGGCGTTTCTGCCATCAGATCTGAATTTTGTCAATCTGTTTATAAACGGCCTCTTCCATGTCGGCGATCTGCCGCATCATGTTCCCCAGCATGCCGTAATCCTCTTCAGGTTTCGACCGGTTCTTGCAGTTCCTGGCGCCGATGTATGTGAATTCACGCCACTTGTTGGCGGCTTCGCCCATCATGGCGCCGGCTTCCAGCAGTTCCTTGTTCCCGAAGGTCTCTCCGCTTTCTTTGAGGAAGGCCCCGAAAATATAACGGAACCCTGCGCCGCCGGTACCGAAGTCTTCCGCCATGCGAAGGATCTGTCCCAGGTAGAACGAGGCTTTTTCATTGCCGTGCTTGACCGGCCATTTCCTGATGTCGTTCGCCATGATCCGCATCCCTTTGATCCCGATCAGGGGGAAAGGGACTTTGGTCATTTCATAGGTGGTCTTCCTGATGCCTTTGGCAACGGCCGATCGCAGGTCAATGTTGTCGGGGATGCTGTTGATCCAGTACATCTTCCCTTTCGGAGCGAAAGCGCCTTTCGCCCATCGAACCCTCAACAGATCATCATAGGTTAATGTCTGAGGGTGTTCCATAACCGTATCGCTGATATGATACAGGTTCCCTTCTTTTCCGAACACGACCATGTTATGCATGTTGTAATGCATGCGGTATTCAGGGGGGAAGAAGGTGAGATTGAAAACGCCCACCTGGACTCCGGTCGGGATGCCCTTTTCCAGGTTGCGGTCAAGGGCGTTCATCGATTCTTTGGGATCCTTGAATTTCTTGATGACCGTTGCATCTATTCCCATGTACTTGGCTCCCCGGTGAAAGACCGTATTGGGGAAGTTGCGGAACGACATCATGGGGGCGTACATCAGTTTAAGGAACGGCAGGTAACTGAAATAGATGCCCGTGCCGATCCCGAACGCCATGGGTTCGGACAGCTTGTGCCCGTAAAAGTTAAACAGGTTGGATGTGGCTCCGCTTTCGCAGTGTCCGGCCTGCCTGTGTGTATAGTTGATCTTGATATCTGACATGAATGGTTGGTTGTTTGATTATTCGACTTTCTTCAGCTGCTCCATCGTGATGTTGAATGCCTCTGCGTATTTTTTCAGGGTTTTTTCCGACATCCTGGGGAACACGCGCGGCTTCAGGTGACGCTTGACCCGCCAGATGGAAACACCGGCATGCATGGAGAGGTCCATCGGGGTCAGCATGGTCTTCTCCATATAATAGAGGATGGGACTGGCCTTGCCGGCAAGTACCTTTTGACGGGCCTCTTCGATCCGCTCGCCGAACAGATCCCAGGCCTGCTGAAGAATGATACGCTCCTGTTCGTTGTGGAACCCGACATTGCGCTGGAAATTGCCGTCCTTGTCATAATCGTACAGCAATTCGCGGTATTGTCCATACCTTTCATCTTTATAGACTTTTCCTGACTCGTTATCCATGGGTCTCAATGAATTAGTTATAACTGATGCGGACGTGCGAAAGTAAGAAAAATATCAAATCCGGGAGAGCTTTTTGAAAATCTTCTCCTCCCGGTCAGCGCATACCAGCAGCATGTCCGCCAGCTTGTCATAGGATTCATCCGGCTGCGCTCGTTTCTTGCAGTTGCGGGAGCCCAGGTATGAAAACTCCCTCCATTTATTGGCCGTTTCGCCCATCTCGTAGGCGATCTCCCTGAGCCAGGGTTTACCCAGTACCTGTCCGGCTTCTTCAAGAAATGCTCCGTAAATAAAACGAAACCCGGCTCCGGCCGTTCCCACTTCCTCCTCCATGCGCAATACCTGTCCGAGGTAATATGAAGCTTTGGCCGGTCCGTACCGTTTCTCCCAGGTCCTCATCTGCCTGGCCAGGTAACGGATCCCTTTGGTCCCGATCAGCGGAAAAGGCACGCCGGTCATGTAGTACGCCGTTTTACGGATCCCCGAAATGATGCCCGGACGGATATCGACTTCACTGGGCACGTCGAACGGAAAGTAAAGCCTTCCTTTGGGAGCGAATGCACCCTTGGCGAAACGCACACGCACCAGGTCGTCATAACTGATCCGGACCCTGTTCTCCACGACGGTATCGCTTACAAAGTAAGTCTTATCTTCATATCCATATACGACCATGTTATGCATGTTGTAATGCATCCGGTATTCGGGCGGGAAAAAAGGCAGATGAAACGTGCCGACCTGCAATCCCACCGGAAGCCCTGAATCCAGGGTTTCATTCAACTTTCGCATCGATTCCCGTTCGTCCCGGAACGTATGGATCCGGGTTTTGATGCCCAGTACGCCGGTCGCCCGTTTGAATATCATTCCGGGCAATACACGAAACGAAGTGACCGGGGCATGCTGCATTTTCAGAAACGGGAGGTAGGAAAAGAAAAGACCCGCTCCAATGCCAAAGACCATCGGTTCGCTGATGTTCAGTCCATGGTAGTTTAAGAGGTTCGAGGTTACACCGCTCTCACAGTGACCGGATTGCCGGTGTTCATATTCGAGTTTTATCATGCCTGGCTGTTCGAGTTGTTAAATGGAATATCCGTATTGTCAAGTTCCTGCACATCGATCCCAAACACCCTGGCATACCGGAGACGCAGGTTATCGGGTAGCCGCTTGTAAACGGTGCTTCGGAGATGCCTTTTCACCCTCCATTTGGGCAGGCCCATGTAACCGGCCAGCATCGGGACTTCCATCAGGCAGCGCTCCATGTGGTACGCCACCGGGCTCAGAATTCCCGCCCTGACCTGGTCCCGGATCCCGCTGAGGCGCAGTTCAGCAGCTTCCCAGCTTTGCCGGATGATCTCCTGGTTGGCACTGTTTTGGTAACCAACCTTGGTCCCATACCCCTTTTCAGGGTCAAATGAGTAAAAGAGTTCCCGGTTGTTCCGGTATAAAAGTTCTTCATCGCCGGACTCCTTCGCCCGGTCTTTACTCTTTTCGCTATTCATTCGAATACGTTAATGCGGAAGACAAATTCCGGGCATCAGGATACCAGGAAGATCTTCATCCCGCAGGTTGCGATCACTTGCTGACCGTTGCTCACCACGGCGTTGATCACGGACGCATCCATCACGGTATGCTCAACGGTGACACATGTGGTGATCTCTTCCCCGACAGCAGGAAGCGATACTATCTTTAAGTCTTTTATGGCACCGATAAACCCGGTCCTGGGCCGGGCGTCCGGTCCCTGCCCGGCAGCTCCCGTCCCCGCCGCAGCCGTCTGTGCCATGTTCTCGATCAATCCCGGTTCAGCCAGCCGTCCATTCTCCACGAACACATTGTCGCTTCGGATCACAAACGAAGTAACCGTCTCTCGGCCGTCCGTCCGGATCAGCCGGTCCACCATGACCATGGGCGGCTTCTGAGGTATGTTTATTTCTTCAGATGATGCCATAATGACCCTTTCCTGTGGCGTTTTCTCATCTTGTTCATCACCGTAACGACATCCTCGTCGGGGAAGACCCACCGCTTGCCGGTCGCATCAGCCCTTGGTTTCAGCGTGGAATAATCGATCCCGGAAGCCAGGTAATAGACCGGTTCGAGGATCGGTTCCTTCGCATCGAGGTACCCTTCCGCTACCGAGAGATCATACAGCCGGGTCCCCGGGTAGATCCTCATGCCAACGTAAGGGAAGAACACCGATTCATGGATCCTCTTTGAATTTTCGAACGTTTCATTGATCGTATCTTCCGTCTCCCCGTACCCGCAAAGGATCATGAAGTGGGCGAAATAGATCTTCGCCCTGTTGCAATAGTCTGAAATGGTAACCACTTCATCCACGGTAAAATGCTTCCCGTAGTTTCTCAGCGTGGTGTCGGAAAGCGATTCAGTCCCGAACTCAATGTGGGTCAGACCGGCCCGCTTGTACAGTTCCAGTTGGTCGTAGGTCAGGTTGTACGGGGAAAAATAGGCGCCCCATTCGATCTTGATCCCGGCCCGGATCATCTGCTCGGCCAGTTCAATGTTAAAGTGATTGCTGATGTTGAAGACGGAATCGGTGAAAAAGATGTACGTGATCTTTTTATTGAAGTACAGGTCCTTCAGTGTGTCGATGATATGGTCGACATCAAGTGTCCTCACCTTGCTTCCTTCGATGAGGGGATAGGTGCAATAAATGCAGTTGAATGGGCAACCCCGCTTGGTCTGCACATTCAGCATGCCTGACTTGTTCCAGTAAAAGTCGATCAGCCTCGGTTCGAAACAGAGATCCAGTGATTTGATGTATTCCTTATGCTGGTTGACATGCACCTTCCCGTTGCGGCGGTAAACCAGCCCGTCAATGGTAAGGTCGGCTTCCCCATGTTCCAGGCTCATGAGAAGCCGGTAAAGGCTCTCTTCGCCTTCTCCGTAAACGCCGTAATCGGGTTGAAAATATTCGAACAACTCTTCCGGATAAATGGAAAAGGCGGATCCCCCGACGATCAGCGGGGCCCGGGTGCTGTTCCGGATCATCTCGGTGATCTCCCGGTACCCGTTCAGAAAACTCTCTTTGCTGTAGAAATCGACATCATCGACATTGCGGAAGGAGATCCCCACGTAATCGGGATTGTACTCCGTTACCATCAGAGCCAGTTCCTCCTGGGTTCCCAGGTTCAGGTCGAACAGCCGGATATCAAAATCGTGAAGGCGGTCCTGAAGATAGGAGATCAGGTAGGATAGTCCAAGCGGGTAGACGGGATAGGGCTTTGCAAAACGATTGGCGGAGACCAACAGGAGTTTCCTCTTCGCGCGTGATTTTTGCAGGGCGGGATTCGGAACCGGGCGCTCCGGCAGTTTCCAGAAATCATAGTAGTTGAACCACTGCATCGGGTAGCGGTTGATGATGGTCTCCATCTCCCGGGCAAAGATCCTGACAGCCTTTTTCAGGGCTTCGTCCCGCTTCTTCAGGTTGGTCGAGAACTCAACGTGATGGTGAGGCGTGGCAAAAAAATGGTAATGGGTACGGGTTTCTTTCACGGCAAATACGAACGAAACAGGTACGTTAAAACGGGCTGCCAGGTTCACAGGGCTGATG